>NZ_SMLD01000063.1:0-47282 GCF_004352805.1 Nonomuraea mesophila | reverse complement strand
GGTCGGAGTGGGGCTCTTGGTCGGGGTGGCGGTGGGGGTGCCGACGACCAGGTTCACGGAAGGACCGCCGTTGGTGGGCGGCGTGCAGTTGTAGGTCTGGCCCTCGTTGACCTCGACCGCGAAGCCACCGCCCTTGAGAGCCACCGTCCCCGAGGCGGTGGGCGTGACGACCATGGTCATCGTCGGGATGGGCAAGGGGGCGGTCTCGCTGATCGTCGTCGCCGGCGCGACGGAAGCGCTGGCGACGACCTGGGACGACGGTATCGGCGATCCGCTCGGGCTAATGGTTCCCTGCGCCACAACACTGCTGTTGGGCGTGATCTCGGCCGTTGGCGACAGGTAGCCCGACGCCGGCTGTTTGATGTCCCATATCACCGTCACCGGTGCGCTGGGCCTGGCCGTCGTGGGCGTCTTCAGCTCCATGGTGAAGGTGATTGTCTCGTTGTTGCAGGTGTAGGCCACGGGAGCCGGTTGCGCCACCGCGGCCATCACAGGTATCGCTCCGAAGATCCCTGCGCCTAGAACGGCCATAGCGGATGTCTTGAGGGCGAGGCGGCGCCGCGCCTGGGACGTCAGCACTTCCAGCTCCATTTCAGCGCAGTTTCGACAGTCGTGCCAGAATTCCAGCCGTTGGTCACGGTTAGGTTGAGATCTTACGAACTGTCCCTGTCAACTTTCCCGTAAACCCGGAAAACAGCCGGTCAGCCCTTCTTCTTGGACAACGTCGCGTACACGATGATGTTGTCCGTGTAGTGGTGGGTCGTCTTGTTGTAGACGCCGCCGCACGTGATGAGCCGGATCTGGGAGTTGGTGGTGTTCCCGTACACCCGCTTGGTCGGGAACGCGTTCTTGCTGGCCTGCTCGATCCCGCTGACCGTGAAGCGGGTGACCTTGCCGTCCGAGCGGTACACGTAGATCTGGTCACCCTTGGCCAGTTCGCGTAGGCGGTCGAAGACGGCGGGGCCTCTGCGGGTGCTCACGTGGCCGTTGATGATCGAGGGGCCGACCTCGCCGGGGAGGGGTGAGTGGCGGTACCAGCCGGTCAGGCCCGCCTTGCTCAGCGGCGGGGTGCCGAGTTTGCCCTGCTTGTCCAGGGTGACGGACCGGATCGACGCGTTCACCTTGATTTTGGGAATCTTGATGCGGGTGGGTCGTACCTTGGCCGTGCTCTTCTTCTTGGCCTTCGGGATGGCGGGCACGACCGGTGCGGCGGCCAGCGGGGGCGGCGCCTCCAGGCGGGCCGGCGTCAGGGGCACGTCCTTGCCGCCCGGCCCCACCGTGGCCGGGAGCACGAACGCGCCCGCGTTCTCCATCGGCACCTTCGTCGGAACCATCGTCGGCGTCTCATGCGCGGCCGCCGGCGCCGCGAGCGGCCCCGAGCCGTCGTCCACGGGCGGCGCCAGCGACAGGAGCGTCACCATGACGATGCCGACACCGCCGAGCGAGCCCGCGATCAGCAGGCCGGGCAGCGCGCGCTGCATCGGCGTCCTCTGCTCGGTCGTCGGTTGCCCGGTCATCGGCCCGTTCCTCCCACGTGCGCGGCCCTGCGCCTGCGCAGCAGCAGACCGCCGCCGACACTTCCGACCATCAGTACGGCCCCACTGGTCATGAGCCCGAGCGGCGGCCCTCCAGGGGCCACCGGCGCCTCACCGCTGTCCACGCCGCCCTTGGGCGTCTTGGGAACCTGGGCCCGGACATATCGGGTCGCGGTCGGTTTGGAGCTCTTCGGGGTGGACGAACCCGAACTGGAACCCGTGGGCACCACGGCCACATGATCCCCGCCGAGGGAGTCGTCACCCGGAGACGTGCTGTCCTCGTCGGTCGGCTCCTCGCTCGGGTCGTCACCCGGGTCTTCGTCACCCGGGTCGTCCGTGGGCGGGTCCGAAGGGTCGTCCGTCGGTCCGGGCACGGTGACGTCGATGGCTCCCGGGTCACCCTGAAGGTCGCACGTGGCCTCGTCGTGCTCGGGCGGCTCGGCGATGTCGCTGACCGTCACCCGGAACGCGTCGACGTAGGCGCGCTTCTCCTCGTAGTTGATGATCTCCAGGATGTGCGGCCCGTATTCGAGCTCCGGCGACTCCCAGAGGACCTCCTTGGACGCGGTGCCCGTCATCTCCGTGCCGTTGCGGTCCTTGCCCGGCTCGACCAGCGGGTCGGTGACGGTCTCACCGTCGAGCTTCACCTGGATCTTGCCGAGGCCGCGCTCACGCCTGGCGATGTAGGCGACCTTCGTGCCGGTGAAGTTCAGCGTGGCCTTCGCGTTTTGCACTCCGGTTCGGTGCACGTCGTAGAGGTGGTCGTCGAACTCCTCCGCGGTCCTCCTCCGCCTCCAGTCACCCTCGTACGTGATGTCCGGTGCGTCGTTGTTGACCATCACCTCGCCCTCGGCGGGGGTGAATCTGACGGTCAGGGCGCCGGGCTTGAAGCGGACCGTTCCCGAACGCCCGATGGAACCCTGGTCGGACAACCCCTCCGGCAGGTCGAGGAACTCGCCCGGCACCAGCTCGCCCTGCTCCTGGGCGCCCCTCGGCCGTAGCTGGCCGACCCAGGCGCCGCTGATGTCCACGACGCCCTCGAGGTCGAGGGAGGAGCCCTCGGGGAAGAACCCGGGCGAGCCGAAGCGCTGCGTGCCCTTGTACGAGATGCCCCAGCGCACGTTCATCAGCCCGCCGGCCTCGATCTGCGGCGTGATCCTGGCCTCGATGTCGACCCCGGCGCCGGCGATCCCGTTGGTGCAACGGTAAGTGGCCACCAGCGAGGCTTCGGCCTGGCCGGGGATGGAGGAGGTCACGACGAACGCGGTGGAAGCGGCCGCGCCCACCGATGCGGCGATCAACGCCTTGCGCCATCGACTCACGGGAGACTCCGATCAGCCACAAATACGCCGACGGTAGATCTTAGAGTCGGAAACACCCGCTCTACATACCGAATCCAGCACATCCGTGCACTTGTGATGAACCCGTGTCCACGGCTCCCGCCGTACCGGTAAAAGGGGTATACCTCGCAGTAACAGAACCCTATTCCGGAGGCGACCGATGCAGCGAGACCTCTTCGACGAGGAGCACCTCCTATTCCGCGAGACCGTGCGCGCGTTCATGGCCCGCGAGGTCGTGCCGCACCATGCGCGGTGGGAGCAGGACGGCGTGGTCCCCCGCGAGGTCTGGAAGAAGGCCGGCGGACTCGGCATGTTCGGCTTCTCGGTGCCCGAGGAGTACGGCGGTTCCGGGATCCGCGACTTCCGCTACAACGCGGTGATCGTCGAGGAGCTCATGCGGAACAACGCCACCGGGCTCGGCTTCTCGCTGCACAACGACGTCGTGGCGCCGTACCTGGTGGATCTGACCGACGACGAGCAGCGGCGGCGGTGGCTGCCCGGGTTCGTGAGCGGCGAGCTGATCACCGCCATCGCGATGAGCGAACCGGGTGCGGGCAGCGACCTGCAGGGCATCAGGACCACGGCCATCCGCGAGGGCGACCACTACGTCCTCAACGGGCAGAAGACGTTCATCACGAACGGCATCAACGCCGACCTCGTGATCGTGGTGGCCAAGACCGACCCCGAGGCGGGGGCCAGGGGCACCACCCTGGTCGTCGTGGAGCGCGGCATGGAGGGGTTCGAGCGTGGACGCAACCTCGACAAGATCGGCATGAAGGCCCAGGACACGGCCGAGCTCTTCTTCGACAACGTACGCGTGCCCGTCGCCAACCGCCTCGGCCCGAACGACGGCGAGGGCTTCGTGCAGCTCATGGACAACCTGCCGCAGGAACGCCTGTCGATCGCCGTGGCGGCGGTGGCCGCGGCGGAGGGCGTACTGGAGCAGACCATCGAATACTGCAGGACCCGCCAGGCGTTCGGGCGGAGCATCGGGTCGTTCCAGAACACCCGGTTCGTCCTCGCGGAGCTGGCCACCGAGACGGAGATCGCCCGGCACTACGTCGACAAGTGCATCCGCGCGCTGAACGCCGGGGAACTCACCGCGGTCGACGCCGCCAAGGCCAAGTGGTGGACCACCGAGGTGCAGACCAAGGTCATCGACCGCTGTCTCCAGCTCCACGGCGGCTACGGCTACATGACGGAATATCCGGTCGCCAAGGCCTGGATGGACAGCCGGGTCCAGACCATCTACGGCGGCACCACCGAGATCATGAAGGAGATCATCGGCCGCTCCTTCGGGTTCTGACCGCGCGGTCGTGCTGCCATGCCCGGTCACCGACGGGTGGCGGGCCGCGGTGACGCCCACTCCGCGAAGGACGTGTTGCCGTAGGGGTCGAGCCGCAGGATGGGGACCTCCCGCTTGAGCGAGTTGCCGTCATGGCCGATCTCGATCCTGCCGCTTGCGCCGTCCACGGAGACCGTGCCGCTGCGCAGCATGGCCGCCACCTCCTCCGGGCCCAGCTCATCCAGGTCCTTCGCGTACTGGTCGATCGCCTTGGTCGCGAGGTACAAGGCGTCGTGGTGCATGATCGCGTGGCCGTCGTCCAGCGTTTCCGCGCCGAACAGCCGCGCGTAGCCCTTGGTGTCCTTCGCGCCGAACCTGGCCTTGATCGCGTCGAGCACGCTGCTGTCCGGGTCGGACACGTTCGCGCCGTGAGCCAGAGCAGTGCGGTACAGCCGGATCTTGCCGCCGCTGTCCGTCCACCTGGGGTCCTTGACGGGGTTGCTGATCTCGCTGGCGTCGTCGCCGGCGATGACCGTCATCCCCCGTTCCACGCAGCGTCTCGACCGGCTCAGGCCCTGGAGCAGCGTGGGAAGGTACCGTGAACGGGCCGCGTAGAAGACGGTGTTGGCGTCGGAGTCGCAGATCTTGTCCGCGATGTTGCCGATGACCGTCCCCGCCGACTTGACCGACGAGTCGAAGGTCAGCGGCCGGCTGCGATGCTTGGCGACGACGACGCTCGCGAGCGTGTTCTCGAAGGACTCGCTCAGCGACTTGCTGTAGCTGTCACGGGAGTTGGTGTCCGTCACGGTGACGGGCTTGAGCGCCGGTACGGCCCGTTCGGCGAAACGCACAGCGGCCTCGGCCTGGTCGCTGTTGAGGGGGGCCACCCGTACGAGCGCTTCGTGGCCTTGCAGCTCGTCGGAGGTGATGACGGCCGCCACCATCGCGATCTTGGCCTGGCTCAGCCGGCCGATCACCCGCTTGGTGGCGTCCACGCTGTTGCCCAACCCGGTGACGGCCGCGATGCGCTCGCTGTCCACCCGCCCTTCCAGCTCCTCCACGGTGTCCTCCCACTCGTCGGACGTGATGCTTCCGACGAGCAGCCGGATGTACGGGGCCGCCGACGGGTCGGCGTTGCGCCACAACTGCGCGAGGTGGGCCCCCTGGAGCGCGTGTCTGATGGAGTCGAGACCCAGGCCCGTCTCGGCGGCGTCGCCCGACATGGGCAGCAGGACGGCGATGGTCGCGTACGCGTCCGGATGGTCGGCCATCACCTTCGCGTTCTCCGCACGGATGCGTTCCATGATGTCCGCCAGGCTCCGGTCGAAGGTGTCGGCGGCGTCGGTGAGCTTGGGCGGTGAGCTGAGCACACCATGCATGCCGGCCGCCATGAGAGCCAGGGCCACGACCGCCACCATCCCGATCCGCCTCAGACGGCGACGCCGCGTGTACCGGGTGGAGGGCGGAAACCAGACGTCAGCGACTGTGATCGTCATAACGTTCGGCCTCCCGCCCGAAGAACGCCGCCCCGGTGCTGGTCTTCAACATGGGCAACTGGAGCCTGATGTTGCTTCTGCGCCTGCCGCGCGGATCGAGCAGTGGGTCGAGGTGGAACCACCTGTCCACCACCAGTGTCCTGATCACGGAGGCCCGGTCCGACAGGCCCGCGTCTGACCGCTTCGCGGCCAACGCGTCGTAGAGCGCGTCCAGGGGCCGGTTCAGCGGCAGGCGGTTGGGCGCCGTGGTCACCTGTTCGTACATGCGGACCCACTCCGCGAGACGGGTGTCCTCCTGGTCGCGTACGTCGAGCTCCGTCAGCTTCTCCGCCAGGAAGCTCACCACTTCGTCCAGATGCGAGTCGTCCTTCTCCGTCACCCGTGCGAGCCTGTGGTACATGGCGGACACCTCATCGGCCACCTCGGGCCTGCGGTAATAACGCTCCATCGCCTCGTGCACCTGGTCCCAGCGTTGCGGGTCCGCAGCGAGGCGGTGCAACAGCAGCCGCCTGAGCCAGGGATGAAGGACGACGACCTCCTTGCCGTGCCGGGACGCGGGGATCCCTCTGCGGTTCGTCTCGCCTCCGAGGCTGGTGAGCCACAGCCCCGCGGCCAGATCGTGGCGGAGATGCGAGGCCTGGTTCGTACCGTCCGGCAGGGCGTTCTCGGCATCGTCGACGCATCTGGCCGCGGACCACGTCATCAGTTTGTCGCGGTGAGGCGGCAGGTGCGGGAGGCGGTCGAGCGTGCGTGCCCGGTGCAGGATGCCGCGGAAGTCGTCGTCGTCCCTGGCCCCGCTCACCAGGACGGTCAGCTCACGGACCGCACCCGCGTAGCCGCCGGTCAGGGTGGCGATCGCGGGCCCGTAGGTCGTCTCGACCGGCTCGGCCTCCGGCATGAGCACGGGGTACCAGCGGCTCGGTTCCGCTGCACCGCGTCGTTCGAGCCAGTCGCGGTACGCCGCGGTTCCGAGTGCCGGCGGCCGGCGTTCGCCCCTCGTTCCCGGGCACGTCCATCCGGTGATGCCTTTGTGCCACGTCCTCGATGCGGCCACGACGACGAGAGGATCCGCACGCAGAGATTTTCTGGCGCGCCAGGTTCTCGCATCGACAACGGCCTGCAGAAAAGAGCTTTTGACCGGATGGTCGGCGTCGTCGAGCAGCAGGAGGCAGTTGCGGGGATGAATCCGGCCGGCCCACGCCTGGGCGAGATCTTCGAGGAAGGCTTCGACGAGTATTCTCCGCGCGATGGCCTTCTCATGTGCGTGGCCTCGATGGTAATGGCGCATGAGATCGAAGATGTTGCCGTCGACTCTTTCGTCCAGCCACGCCCTGGCATCGCGGTACAGGCGTTCGCCGGCGTTGACACGGCGACCGATCAGACCCGCACCGATGACCAGCATTTTCAGCCAGGGGCCGACGTTCGGCAACAGCCCCGCGAGTTCACCGAGCTGCGCCATATTGTCCGGCGCTTGATCCTTTCCGGGGTCGAGGGTGCGCTCCAGTTCGTCTGCCAGCTGGATGTCCGACAGGTTGGGATCCATGCCCAGGACGACCAGGGTGACGATGGTGTGGGGCATCTTGACCTTGTCGTCCGCTATCAGCCGGTGAGCGAACGTCTGAACCAGCTTCGAGAGATCCGCAGGAGGAGGCAGGTCCGACTGAAGGCGGATCACGGGTGATGGCGGCCTGTGAACGCCTTTCGCCATGCGATCAAGCATGACGCTTTTTCCCGTTTCCGGCAGCCCCAGAAGCAGGATAACCGGCATCCCGTCCTGCTCAGAAATGTCCGTCTTGCGCAAACACTCACTCAAGAGCGCATGCCAGCCACAAGCCATAATCTTCGCCATACACCCAAATAAGGAAAAGAAGCACCCTTATGGAGGAGCGCTTTGGCACGGCAATCTACTCGATGAAAGTGGCGAAGTCATGCCAGTGCAAAAAAACGGCAGGAATTGTGGTGGCTTCATCTGGACCGCTGGCGGCGTCGTCTCGTGAACGCCGCACACCGACCGATCGCGGCCCATCTCGGCCACGACCGCGCGGGAAGCCCGTGCACGCCGCATACTGGACGCATGGACGGCGGCCTGATCCTCCTGGTGTTCCTGGCACTGCTGGTCGCGTGGGGCCTCAACCGCGTGCGCCGGGCAGTGCGCCTGGGCCCGGTCGGCTACACCGGGGTAATGATCGTCTTCATCATCGCCATGCTGCTCGTCTGGGGCCAGACAAAGGTCTAGGCGCGTGGCGAGAGCCCGCTCGATCAGATGGGGAGCGGGTCAAGCCCGGCTTCTGCCCGCCGCTGATTCACACGGGCGGGATCCTGGCAGGGCCACGGAATGGGAACCCGTCCTTGACGTCGGCGATCTGGCTGCCGCAGATCTGCTCGTGTCCCTCGTTCACCAGGACCCTGTCGCGGAGCATGGCCAGCATGCCGGGATCGGCCTCCCCCGTCGCCACCACCTCCGCCATCAGGCGCAACGCGCGCCGCTGCACGTTTAGCTGCCGATCGGCATGCTGAGCGATCAGCCACGCCCGGCGCGCCCCTTCCTCGCCGACCAGCGTGACCGTCGGCCAGCCGTACTGGTCCATGATCTCGCTGAGGCGATCGGCGTTCCGGGTGGTCACGCGGCGGTACGCCGCCGGGTCGGCGCCGCCTAGTCCGCGAGGATGACGCGGGCCACGAGAGCGGGGTCGTCGCTCATCGGTACGTGGCCGCAGCCCTTCAGCAGCTTGACCCGCTGCCCCGACCAGCGGGCCGCGCGCACCGCCTGGCGGCGCAGCAGGAGCCGGTCGTGTTCGCCCCACGCGATCGAGATGGGCGACTTCGGCGGCGCGGGCGGCATCAGCCCGGCGAACGACTCCAGCGTCTCGTCGAAACCGCTCGCCCGGCCGAGCGACTGCGTGGCCGCGATCAGCGCCGTCGGCGACAACCGCGACGGATGGGCGACCAGCACCCCGGCCGACACGGTCCGCAGCATCGGGTTCTCAGCCGCCCTGACGACCCGCCCCTGCGGCATCGCCCTGGCCGAGGCCCGGAGGGCCCGCAGCACCGACTGGCAGTAGATCAGCTCCGAACGCGACCAGAAGCCCGCCGGCGACAACGCGGTGGCCGACCGTACGACGCCGCGCGAGGCCAGCTCCAGCGCGATGTAGCCGCCGAGCGAGTTGCCCGCCACGTGCGGTTCGCGTACGCCGAGCAGGGCGCAGAACGACTCGACGGCGTCGGCCAGCGACTCGGCGGTGTAGGGGGTGCCTTCGGGCAGCCCCGGCGACGCACCGAAGCCCGGCAGGTCGAGCGCGATCACCGTGCGTGCGGCGGCCAGCCGGTCGAGCACCGGCGACCACGCCTGCCAGTGGTGGCCGATGCCGTGGATGAGGATCAGCGGCGCGCCGGCGCCCCGTCGTTCGAAGGCCAGCTCCATCCGCCCAGTGAACCACTCACCTGCTGCGCGTGGGAATCTCGAACCAGACGGCTTTGCCTTCCCTGGTAGGTCGCGATCCCCAGCGTCTGGCCAGCTGATCGACCAGGTAGAGGCCGCGCCCGCCCTCGTCGTTCTCGCCCGCGCTGCGGATGCGGGGCAGCCGCAGGTCCTGGTCGAACACCTCGACCCAGACCGACTCCTCGCCCCTGCGCAGCCGCAGCGTGAACTCCTTGTCGCCGACCACCTCGTCGTCGAGGCCCGGCACGTCCCACGACTCCTCGAAGGGCAGCGGCGGGCCCTCCACGACCAGCTCCCTGCGCGGCACGCTGGAGGTGGCGGCGTGCAGCACGACGTTGGTCACCACCTCGGAGACGAGCAGACAGGCCAGCTCGGCGCGCTCCTCCGGCACATTCCAGCCCGCGAACGCCTCCGACGCCATGCGCCGCGCCTCGCCCACCATGATCGGCTGGGCGGGGAACGTGCGCTCCTCGACGTCGAGATCGACGTCGCTGGAGCGGACCACGAGGATCGCCATGTCGTCGTCGATCTCGCCGGGCACCGCGACCGTGGCGACGTCGGCGATGCGCTCGGCCTCGGCGCCGGACATCTTGGTCAGCGCCTCGCAGAGCACCCCGAGCGTCTCTTCCTCGCTCGGCGGGAGCCCGTCGCGGCCGGGACGGCGGTCGACCAGGCCGTCGGTGTAGAGCAGCAGCGCCGCGCCCGGCGGGAGGGTGCGGGTCTCCTCCTTGTAGACCAGGTCGGCGTGCAGACCCTTGGCGCGCACCCCGAGCGGCTGGCCGACCTCCTCGATGTCGAGCTCGACGCACTGCCCGTCGACGAGCAGCAGCGGCGGCGCGTGGCCGGCGTTGGCGAAGGACAGCTGGCGCGACCAGGCGTCGTAGACGAGGTATTGGCAGGTCACGATGGGCGGGATGCTGATGTCGGCGCCGCTGTCGTCCTGCTCGGGCGTGGCGATGATGCGGGTCCACTCGTCGAGCCTGGCCAGGATGTCGGCGGGCGACTTGTCGTCCTGGGCGAACGCCCTCAGCGCGGCCCTGAGCTGCCCCATGACGGCCGCCGCCTTGGCGCCCCTGCCCTCGACGTCGCCGATGACGATGCCGACGCGGCCGGCCGACAGCGGGATCACGTCGTACCAGTCGCCGCCCACCTGGGTCTGGATGCCCTGCCCGTGGGAGGCGAGCGGGGCGGCGGGGTAGTAGCGCACCGCGATCTGCAGGCCGTCGAGCTGCGGAAGCGCCCTCGGCAGCAGGTGTTTCTGGAACGACTCCGCGGTGTGGCGCTCCTCCTCGAACAGCAGCGCGTTGTCGATGGCGAGGGCGACCCGGGTGGCGATGGCGCCCACGAAGTCACGGTCGAAGGCGTCGTAGTGAGGGCTGCGCCGGTCGGTGAGGTTGGACAGGCCGAGGTACATCAGCCCCAGCGTCTCGCCCCGCACCAGCAGGGGGGCGACGATGGCCGAGGTCATCCCGATCTCGCCGCACAACCGCGCGCTGCTCTCGGTGGGGGCGGGAAAACTGCTGTCGGAGAAGTCCTCGACCAGGATGGTCTCCTGGCGGCGCAGCGCGGTGTCGGCGTAGTGGCCGGAGGGGTAGCGGATCTCCGCGCCCACCGGCTTCCATGTGCCCGACGGGGGCGACCACCCCTGTACGTGCTGCGAGACCCTGCGGACGAGCCGGTCGCCCTCCGTCAACTCGATGAAGCAGTGGTCGGCGAACTGCGGGACCAGCATCTCGGCCACGCGCTTGAGCGTCTCCTCGACGTAGAGGGAGCCCGCCAGCCGCTCACCGATGCGTTCGAGCAGCCCGAACCGGTCCTTCTCGCGCTCGTTGCTGCGCAACGCCTCGCGGGCCAGGATCACGATGCCCGTGACCGAGCCCGACTCGTGGCGCAGCGGCACCGCCTGGGCGCGGACGTAGACGATCGTGCCGTCGGCGCGCCGGACGTCGAACGTGCCCTCCCACACGCCGCCCCTGAGCACGTGCTTGGCCAGCTCGATGGCGAGCGGGTGGTCCTTCTCCATGATCCCGAGGGACAGGACGGACGTGTCACGCGCCGACGTCGTGACCGTGTGGCCGAACAGCTTCTCGGCGAACGGATTCCAGTAGAGCAGGTTGCTGAAACGGTCGGTGACCACCACCGCCATCTCAGCGTGGTCGAGCACGGACCCGGCGCCAAGGTGATCAGCCGTTTCCTGTGACAGATCCCCCCATCGCTTCATCCGGCGACCACTCCTCGAGGTGGCGTGTCTGCAAAGCGGACCACGGGCGCTCCTGCAACAGTCTTGGCCAGGGGAGAGTGGAGGGCCTCCCAGAAGGGATTCAACCAAGCAGCCGCGCGCGCGTCAGCGCTTGGAGACAAAAACGTGCGCGGCGACATCACGCGGAAGCTCCGCGGGAGTGTCGTCACTGTCACCGTCACCTGTCACCCGCACACCATCGTCGCTCGCCGCGAGCGTCACCTCGCGTCCGGGTTGTATCCCAACTTGCTTGAGTTTAAGCATCACAGCGGGATCGCTTTGCACTTGTTCGCTAATTCGGCGGATGACGACCGGCGTCTCCCTGGCCCCAGCGACGTCGCACATCGTGGTCAGCGCGTTGTCGCCGGCCTCGGCCGCCTCCGTGGCGCCCAGCTCGGCCAGCCCCGGGATGGGGTTGCCGTGCGGGCAGACCGTGGGGTTGCCGAGCAGCGTCACCAGGCGCGACTCCACCGACTCGGACATGACGTGCTCCCAGCGGCACGCCTCGATGTGCACCTCTTCCCACGGGAGCCCGATCACCTGGGTGAGCAGGCACTCGGCGAGGCGGTGCTTGCGCATCACCCGGGTGGCCAGCGTGCGCCCCAGCTCGGTCATGGCGAGATGCCGGTCGCCCTCGACGCGAACGAGCCCGTCACGCTCCATGCGGGCGACGGTCTGGCTCACGGTGGGGCCGCTCTGCTGGAGGCGCTCCGCGATGCGGGCGCGGAGCGGGACGATGCCCTCCTCCTCGAGCTCGTAAATCGTGCGGAGATACATCTCCGTGGTGTCGATCAGGCCGTGTGCGGTCAAGGCAGTCCTCCCAACTGAATGGTACGCCGGTCGTGGCGGGGACTGAGCCCGTCCGCAGCGGGCACAGGAGTCACGTCAAGCCTATTGGGAGAACGACCGACGATGGTTATGGACGGCAACAACGGAGCGGCCAGGTTCCTTCCCGGCCGGATGCGGCTCGACGACCTGCGCGGGGCGGCGGCCCACTGCGAGGGCTGCGGCCTGTATCGGAACGCCACACAGACGGTGTTCGGCGAGGGGCCGGGGCGGGCGGCGTTCATGCTGGTCGGCGAGCAGCCCGGCGACCAGGAGGACCGGCAGGGGCACCCGTTCGTCGGCCCGGCCGGCCGCGTGCTCGACCGGGGGCTGCGCGAGGCCGGCATCGCGAGGGAGTCCGTGTACCTCACCAACGCCGTCAAGCACTTCTCCTTCACGCCGAGGGGAAAACGGCGGATCCACCAGAAGCCGACGGCCGCCGAGATCGACGCGTGCCGTCCGTGGCTCGACGCCGAACTGGCCGTCGTACGGCCCAAGGTGGTCGTGGTGCTCGGCGCGACGGCGGCGAGGGCGCTGCTCGGGCGGGAGTTCCGGGTGACCCGGCAGCGCGGCGAACCGGTCCCGCTCGGGGACGCGCTCGCGGTGGCCACCGTGCATCCGTCGGCGGTGCTGCGCGCACCCGACAGGGACGGCGCGTACGAGGGGTTCCTGGCGGATCTGCGGACCGCGGCCGAGGCGGCCTGACCGGTCAGGCCGCAGGACCCAGGCCAGGCCGGTCAGGCCGCAGGACCGGGGCCGGGCCGGTCAGCCCGCAGGACCGGGGCCGGGCCGGTCAGCCCGCAGGACCGGAGCAGGGGTGGTCAGCCGGTTTCCGGGGCCGGGCCGTCGGCGGCCCGGGTCGCCGGCTGGTGGGCGCGGAAGTTCCTGAAGCCGGCCACCGACAGCCCCACGACCAGCACCGTCACCATGCAGGCGATCCCGCCGCCCACCCAGGCGCCGCTCAGCCCGAACGCCGTCGCGGTGGCGCCGGCCCGCAGGTCGCCGAGGCGCGGCCCGCCGGCCACCACCACCATGAACGCGCCCTGCAACCGCCCCCGCATCTCGTCGGGCGCGTACAGCTGCAGGATGGACTGCCGCCACACCGACGAGGTGACGTCCGCCACGCCGCCGACGGCCATGAACGCGACCACGAGCCACAGCTCGTGCACCAGCCCGGCGGCGGCGACGGCCAGCCCCCACACGGCGATGACGACGACGAGCGCCATCCCCTGCCGCGAGACCCGGCCCACCCAGCCGGAGAACAGCGCGCCCGTGACGGCGCCGATGGCCATGGCGGAGGTCATCCAGCCGAGCGCGATCATTGAGCCGCCGAACCGGTCGGCGGTCAGTTCCGGGTAGAGCGCCCGCGGCATGGCGAACACCATCGCGATGATGTCGACGACGAACGACATCAGCAGCACCGGGCTCCTGGCGATGAAGCTGAGGCCCGCGAGGACGGCCCGCGCACCTGGACGGCTCACTTCGCCCAGCGGAGGCAGTGAGGGCAGTCTGAGCGCCGCGTAGAGGCTTCCGGCAAACAGCAGGGCGTCCACCGCGTACGCCGCGGCGAACCCTCCCGAGGCCAGCATCACCGCGCCGACCATCGGCCCGGCCACCGCGCCGATGCTGTAGACCAGCGAGTTGAGCGCGTTGGCGGCGGGCACCAGCTCCCGGTCGAGAATCCGGGGGATGATCGCTCCCCTGGTCGGCCCGGTGATGGCGAATCCGGTGGCGTTGAGCGCGACCGCGCCGAAGATGAGCCAGATGTTGCCCAGGCCGAGCAGCGCCTGCACGAGGATGAGCAGGGTGGCGGCCCAGGCGACGACCGAGCCGGCGATGAGTAGTTTGCGCCGGTCGACGGCGTCGGCCACCGCCCCGCCCCACAGCCCGAAGACGATCAGCGGCACGAGGTTGGCCATGCCGAGCAGCCCCACGTAGAACGAGGACTGGGTCAGCTCCCACACCTGCTGGCCGACGGCCACGACGGTGGCGCCGACGCCGACGTGAGAGACGGCCTGGCCGACCCAGAGCCGCCGGTAGGCCAGCACGCCCAACGGCCTGGTGTCCACCACATGACGCTTGACCAGCTCCCCGAATGCCACTTAGGAGACTTTAAGGGGCCAATCTCTCCAGAACCCAGCCGGGTCGCGTGCGCCGGTAACGGAGCCGGTCGTGCATCCGGTCGAGCTGCCCCTGCCAGAACTCCACCTCCACCGGGGCGACCCGGAACCCTCCCCAGAAGTCGGGCACCGGCGGATCCTCCGGCCAGCGCCCCGCCAGTTCCTCGTAGCGGGCGTCCAGTTCCTCCCTGGAACGCACGACCGCCGACTGCCGCGAGGCCCAGGCGCCGATGCGCGAGCCGTACGGGCGGGAGCGGAAGTATGCGGCCGACTCCTCCTGGGGGATCCGGGTCACGGTGCCCTCGACCCGCACCTGGCGGCGGATGGGATGCCAGGGGAACAGCAGGGACGCGCGGGCGTTCTCGGCCAGGTCGCGGCCCTTGCGGGACTCGTAGTTGGTGTAGAAGACGAATCCGCGTTCGTCGTAGCCCTTCAGCAGGACCGTCCTGGCGCTGGGCCGGCCGCCCGCCGAGGCGGTGGCCAGGATCATCGCGTTGGGCTCGGGCAGGCCGGCGTCGAGCGCGTCCTGGAACCAGACGGTGAACTGCGCGATCGGATCGGGCGCGACGTCGGACTCGAGCAGCGGCTCGCCTTCGTACGTGCGGCGTAGCCCCGCCAGCACGGGCGGGCGCGGGGTGGCATCCACAAGACGGTATTCTTGCGCGTTTCGTGTGGAGGACCTCATACGACCCTCCCACCAGCAGGTTTGGCCTTACGGCGGGTCCCGGGACCGACCGTGAGCTGGGAGGGGGTTAAATTGACCCGCCGGTATCTCGACATCAAGGCATTGCCGTGACATGGCAAGAAAGGGAGGCGGCCGAGCATGTCCGACTTCAAACCCGGCCTCGAAGGCGTCGTGGCTTTCGAGACCGAGATCGCGGAACCGGACAAAGAAGGGGGCGCCCTTCGCTACAGGGGCGTCGACATCGAGGACCTGGTTGGCCGTGTCCCCTTCGGGCACGTATGGGGCCTGCTGGTCGACAACCAGTTCCAGCCGGGCCTGCCGCCGGCGGAGCCCTATCCCATCCCCGTCCACTCGGGTGACATCCGCGTGGACGTGCAGAGCGCGCTGGCCATGCTGGCTCCCGCCTACGGCTTCAAGCCGCTGCTCGACGTGAGCGACCAGGAGGCACGCGACCAGCTCGCCCGCGCCTCCGTGATGGCGCTGTCGTTCGTCGCGCAGTCCGCGCGCGGCCTGGGCCTGCCGATGGTGCCGCAGAGCCGGGTCGACGAGGCCAGGACCATCGTCGAGCGTTTCATGATCCGCTGGCGCGGTGAGCCTGATCCCAAGCACGTCAAGGCCATCGACGCCTACTGGACCTCGGCGGCCGAGCACGGCATGAACGCGTCCACGTTCACCGCCCGCGTCATCGCCTCCACCGGCGCCGACGTGGCCGCCGCGCTCTCCGGCGCGGTCGGCGCCATGTCGGGCCCGCTGCACGGCGGCGCCCCGGCCCGGGTGCTCCACATGATCGAGGGCGTCGAGCAGCTCGGCGACGCCAAGAAGTACGTCCAGAGCGAGCTCGACAAGGGCAACCGGCTCATGGGCTTCGGCCACCGCGTCTACCGCGCCGAGGACCCGCGCGCCCGCGTGCTGCGGCGCACCGCCCAGGAGCTGGACGCGCCCCGCTACGAGGTCGCCGCGGCGCTGGAGCAGGCCGCGCTCGACGAGCTGCACGCGCGCAAGCCCGACCGGGTCCTCGCCACCAACGTCGAATACTGGGCCGCCGTCGTGCTCGACTTCGCCGAGGTGCCCTCCCACATGTTCACCTCCATGTTCACCTGCGCCCGCACGGCCGGCTGGGCCGCGCACATCCTGGAGCAGAAGCGGACGGGCAGGCTCGTCCGCCCGAGCGCCACCTACACGGGGCCCTCGTCACGCCCACTGAACGACGTTCCCGGCGCCGACGAGGTGGCCGGCGCCTACTGACCATGGTCCGTTCGGCTGCCGCGCCGATCGCGGCAGCCGTTCGTCAGGTCACTTGTCCGGCAGGCCCGTGCACAGCGGGTCCTTCGAGGGCGGTTCGTTCGTGTCCAGCCGCCCGCAGCGCTTCACGGGGCGGCTGTAGCCCCATTCCGACTTCTCCACCTTCATGATCGCGATCGCCTTGTCGATGGGCGTGTGCCGCTCCGTGAGGTCGAAGCTCACCACCCCGCCCGATCCGGCCCAGGCGGCGTTCCCCGACGTCCTGGCCAGCCGGTAGAGGATGTCGCCCCGGCTCGGCAACTGCACGTCCCCCTCCCCTCCCGCCATGCCGGCCGCCTGGTAGGCGGCGTTGGCCGCCCGGTAGACCACGTCGGCGGCGTCGTAGGTGAGGATGAGGTTGTCGTCGGAGGCCGTCGGGTGCCCCTTTCCCTGCAGCCTCGCGACGAACGAGGTGGCCGACGCGCGCGGCCACAACGCCCTGTGCGCCAGCGCCAGGTAGTAGACCTCGGCCTGTTTCGTGTCCGCGATCTCGTCGCCGTGGTCCGACACCACCTTGACGACGTCGTCGCCCGCGATCACCTTCACCGCGCCGCAGGCGTTGCCCTCGACCGCCGTCAGGAAGGCCCGGAACTCGGACGCCCGCCCCGCGTAGACGAGGACGTCGGGTTCGAGCGCGCACGCCTTGCCCGCCGCCGAGGAGATGCCGCCCTGCTGGACCGTGTACGAGATCCGCTCCACGTCGGCGCCCTCCTCCGTCAGAGCCTTCTCGAAGTCGTCGGCCAGGTTCAGGGTGTACACGTCGCCCTGCGAACGGTCCTCGACGATGACCGCGGTGGGTTCGCTCACCCCCTTGAGAAGGGTCCTGCGGGCGAAGCGGGCGCCGAACGTGGCCTGGCGGACGTTGGTCGGCCCCACCTGGAAGTAGTAGGGGGAGGGCTCACCCTGCTGGCCGGGCAGCCCCGGGTTGCTGATGTAGCCGAACTGGTCGGCCGTCGCCGTGCTCGACACCATCGGGATCTTCGCCAGGTGCAGCTCCCTGATCGCCTCGCCGATGCCCGCCACGCTGCGCGGCAGGCCCACCACGCCCATCACGCGCTTGTCCTGCTCGGCCATGTCGATGATGAGCCGGGCCGCCCTGCGCCCGTGGTCGAAGTTGTCGCCCGCGTTCGCGATCAGCACGTGTAACCGGGGGGTGCTGGTGACCGTACGCTGGTATTCCTCGACCGCGGCGAGCTCGGAGACGGCGGCGGCGAGCCGGGTGTCGTCCTCGGCCGTCTTCTTGATCGAGAACTCCCCGAACAGCACCACGCTGATGTACCTGCCCGAGCCGATCGCGTAGGCGTTGTTCTGGTCGATCTTCTTGACCAGCTTCTTCACCTCGCCTTGGAACAGGGTCTCGGGGGTGCTCCTCTCCGCGTTGACGACGCCGACGCATTCGTCCTCGACCCGCTCGACCCAGGGCAGGCCGCCGCAGTGCTCGTTCCTGTCGAGCTGGATCACGTACACGAGCGAGAGCGGAACGATCACCAGCAGCGCCATCACCATCCAGTAGGCCATGGCCCGCCTGCGGCGCGGCGGCGACGGGTCGTCCTGCGGCTGCGCGGGCACGGCCGTCGCCTCGACGGTCAGCCGCAGCTCGGGAACGCCCAGCCTGGCCATGTTGCGCCACTGCGCGACCGCCTCCTCCAGGTCGCGCAGCGGCTGGGGCGCCGCCTGCGCCGGCGGCACGCCGCCGGGCACGGCCGCCAGCACGAGCATGGGGGCGAACAGGCCGGTCTTCTTGGTGATCTCCTCCATCAGCCGCAGGAACCGCGCGTTGACGCCGTCGGGGTCGGTGATCTGCAGGACCAGCAGGCAGTACTGGCCCCTGCCCCAGCTCGGCCACGGAATGATCCACTTCTTGTACGCCTCGTGCAGGTCCTGCATCAGGGCGTGGACCAGCAGCTCCTCGACGGCGTCGTCCGGCGCGGCGGCCAGGCGCAGCGCGTATTGCGGCAGCCGCTCGAACCGCCGCCTCTTCAGGGTCGGCTCGCTGCTGAACCAGCCGGTGAACAGCGAACCCCTGATCGACATCGTGCCCTGCGCCAGCGTGCCGCCCAGGGCCACCAGGAGGCCGAGCAGCCAGGGGATGACCCCCACGAGGTCGGCGGCGCCGCCGGCCCACCAGACGGCCAGAGTGCCCACCGGCACCCAGGTCGTGGCCGCGCGCGCCAGGAAGTCGGCCGACGTCTTGACGTCGTCGCCGCCACCGCCGGCCATGCCGCGCCGCCAGTCCTTCAGCCGCTTCTTGTACAGCTGGTAGTCGGTGTGCGAGTGCGGGTCGGGCACGCGGCCCTCGGGCCTGGCCCGCGCCCACAACACGAACTGCGCGAGCGGGAAACGCGGCGGCGGCAGCAGCGACCCGCCCACCGGCTTGCCCAGCCGGCCGTGGTCGGTCTCGGCCTTGCCGGTGTGGTCCTCGTCTCCCGCCAGCGAGCTCACCAGGTCGAGGACCGACCCGTGCGCGCCGTCCGTGACGCGGGCGTAGGGCACGGCCGTCTCGAACGGCTCGGCCAGCCGGTCGACCGCCGCCATCGCCTGCTCGCCGGTCACGAGCACGGTGGGCAGGGGCGGGTCGGCCCGCAGGAGTGTACGCCGGCGGATCAAGCGTTCGATGACACTGCGCAGATCGGCCATCTGGGCGCTCCTCCAGCCGGTGCCGTCCTCGTGCTAGACCAACGATTGATCAATGAAAGGGGTTCATCATGTCTCACATGCCGGGCCCCGGTCCAGGGCATTCCGCCGTGCTCGGTAGGCTCCACTACGTGGCTGACATCGTGATTCCCACTGACATCAAGCCCGCCGACGGCCGCTTCGGCTGCGGGCCCTCGAAGGTCCGCACCGAGCAGCTGGCCGCGCTCGCCGCCTCCGGCGCGAGCCTCATGGGCACCTCGCACCGCCAGAAGCCGGTGAAGGGCCTCGTCGGCCGCGTGCGCTCCGGGCTCGCCGACCTGTTCTCGCTGCCCGAGGGCTACCAGGTCGTGCTCGGCAACGGCGGCACCACCGCGTTCTGGGACATCGCCGCCTTCGGGCTGATCCGCGACCGGTCGCAGCACCTGTCGTTCGGCGAGTTCTCCGCGAAGTTCGCCGCCGTCACCAAGAAGGCGCCCTGGCTGAGCGAGCCGAGCGTCATCACCTCCGAGGTCGGCACCCACCCCGCCGCCGTCGCCGAGGACGGCGTGGACGCCTACGCCCTCACCCACAACGAGACCTCGACCGGCGTCGCGATGCCGATCGGGCGGGTGGGCTCCGGCGACGCGCTGGTGCTGGTCGACGCCACCTCCGGCGCCGGCGGCCTGCCCGTCGACCTCGCCGAGACCGACGTCTACTACTTCGCGCCGCAGAAGAGCTTCGCCTCCGACGGCGGCCTGTGGATCGCGATCATGTCGCCGCGCGCGCTGGCCAGGGTCGAGGAGATCGCCGCTTCCGGCCGCTACGTGCCGGAGTTCTTCAGCCTGCCGGTCGCGATCGACAACTCCGCGAAGGACCAGACCTACAACACCCCGGCCGTGGCCACGCTGTTCCTGCTGGCCGAGCAGCTCGACTGGATGAACGCCGCCGGCGGCCTGGCCTGGACCACCGCCCGCACGGCCGACTCCAGCTCGCGCCTCTACACGTGGGCGGAGAAGTCGTCCTACGCCTCGCCGTTCGCCGCCCCCGAGTTCCGCTCGCAGGTGGTCGGCACGATCGACTTCTCCGACGACGTCGACGCCGCCGCCGTGGCCAAGGTGCTGCGCGCCAACGGCATCGTCGACACCGAGCCCTACCGCAAGCTCGGCCGCAACCAGCTGCGCATCGCGATGTTCCCGGCCATCGACCCGGCCGACATCGAGGCCCTGACGGCCTGCGTCGACCACGTCGTCGAGCGCCTCTAGCTCAGCACCGCGACCGCCCTCCCGTTCCCGGCTCACCCGGCGCGGGAGGGCGTTCGCGTCAGTACGGGCTCGCCGTGATCTCGCGCTTGCGGCGCAGCACCCAGGCGGCCACCACGCCGCCGATCAGCCCGAACAGGTGGCCCTGCCAGGAGATGCCCGGCTGGTTGGGCAGCAGGCCGGCCAGGATGCCCCAGTAGGCGACGCCCACGCCGATCGCGATGGCGAAGTCGAGCAGGCTGCGGTCGAAGAGGCCGCGCGCCAGGATGAAGCCGAAATAGCCGAACACCAGGCCACTGGCCCCGATCGTGACCATGCCGGGGCCGGTCGTCACCCAGGTGCCCAGGCCGCCGATCAGGATGATCATCAGGCTGGCCCAGAGGAACTTGCCGACGTCGCGGAGCCCCGCCAGGAAGCCGAGGATCAGCAGGGGCAGCGAGTTGGCCATGAGATGGCCGAAGCCGCCGTGCAGGAAGGGCGCGAGCAGGATGCCGACCAGGCCGTCAGGGTCCCAGCCGACGATGCCGTACTGGTCGAGCGAGCCGTTGAGCACGACGTCGATGCCCTCGAGGATCCACATCACGCCGAGCAGGGCGACCATGATGATCAGCATGCTCAGCGCACCGGACAGGAGAGCGCCGGCGCCGCGTCTGGCCGAATCGAATCGTGAACCCGAATAGTCGCTCATGCGCCTCTCCCGGAGTCGTTGCCCTCTTTCTTTACCGTAACCAGGAAGAGCCGCGCGTGCGTGAAGACGCCCCTCCCGTCCCTCCGGGGAGCGGGAGGGGCAGGACTATTCGCCCTTCCACCGGGGCGCGCGCTTCTCCGCGAAGGCGGCGGCGCCCTCCATGGCGTCCTTCGAGCCGAACACCGGGTTGATGATCGCGCCCTGCTTCTTGAACATCTCCTCGCGCGACCAGTCCTGCGACTCGATGATCACTTTCTTGGTCGCGGCGAGTGCCAGCGGGGCGTTGCCGGCGATCTTGCCGGCGAGTTCGAGCGCGCCCTCCAGGGCCGCGCCCGGCTCGGTGATGCGGTTGACCAGGCCGAGCTCGTACAGGCGGGAGGCCGGGTAGTGGTCGCCGGTCAGGGCGATCTCCATGGCCACGTGATAGGGGATCCTGCGGGGCAGCCGCATGATGCCGCCGGCGCCGGCCACCAGCCCGCGCTTGGGCTCGGGCAGCCCGAACGTGGCCGCCGACGACGCCACGATGACGTCGCACGCCAGCGCCATCTCGAACCCGCCCGCGAGCGCGTAGCCCTCGACGGCGGCCACCAGCGGCTTCTTCGGCGGCGACTCGGTCAGCCCGCCGAAGCCGCGTCCCTCCACCACCGGGAAGTCGCCGGACAGGAACCCCTTCAGGTCCATCCCCGCGCAGAAGGTGCCACCGGCACCGGTCAACACGTACGCCGAAATTTCAGGACGGGCGTCCAGCGCGTCCAGGGCGTCCGCTATCCCCCGCGCCACCGCCCCGTTGACGGCGTTGCGCGCCTTGGGCCGGTTGATCGTGAGGATCGCGACGTTCCCCGACTCCTCGACGAGCACTTCGTCAGACATGGCACCCCTTCCGACGGGTCACTTGGGCTGGAAGCGGATGCCGCCGTCGAAGCGGACGACCTCGGCGTTCATGTAGTCGTTCTCGATCAGCGACCGTACGAGGTGCGCGAACTCGCCGGCCGTGCCCATGCGCTTGGGGAA
This sequence comes from Nonomuraea mesophila, assembly GCF_004352805.1. NCBI lineage: Bacteria > Bacillati > Actinomycetota > Actinomycetes > Streptosporangiales > Streptosporangiaceae > Nonomuraea > Nonomuraea mesophila. Next base: position 25,466 of record NZ_SMLD01000063.1, on the reverse strand, counting down.
CACCACCGGCGCGACGAGCTTGGCCTTGAACTCCTCGGCGTTGTCGTTGAAGCCGTAGATGGGCGTGTCGATGATGCCGGGGCAGATCGTGTTGACCCGGACGCCGATCGCCGCCAGGTCGCGCGCGGCGGGCACCGTCATGCCGACGATGCCGCCCTTGGAGGCGGAGTAGGCGAGCTGCCCGGTCTGGCCCTCCAGCGCCGCGACGGAGGCCGTGTTGATCACCACGCCGCGCTGACCGTCGGCGTCGGCCGGCTCGGTCTTGGCGACGGCGGCGGCGCCGATGCGCATGAGGTTGAACGTGCCGATCAGGTTGACCTCGATGACCTTGCGGTAGGAGGCCGGGTTGTGCGGGTTGCCCTCACGGTTGACCGTGCGCTCCGCCCAGCCGATGCCGGCGCTGTTGACGATGACGCGCAGCGGCTTGCCGGTCGCCACGGCGGCGTCCACGGCCGCCTGCACCTGGGCGTCGTCCGCCACGTCCGTCCTGGCGAAGACGCCGCCGATCTCGTCGGCGACGGCCTTGCCGCGCTCCTCGTTGAGGTCGGCGACGACCACGGTGGCGCCGGCCCTCGCCAGCTCGCGGGCGGTGGCCTCACCGAGGCCGCTGGCGCCGCCTGAGATGATTGCTGCAGATCCGTTCACGTCCATATCCCGGACCCTAACGCGCCGACCGAATGAAGTTCTACTCGGGGCCGCTAAATGGCGCCCACGGCGCTGTCGACGTCGGCGTACACCTTGATCCGCCGGTCGAGGCCGGTCGTGCGGAGGATGCGCGCCACCGGCGCCTGCGGCGCCGCGAGGGACACGCCGCCGCCCTCCCCCGTCGCCAGCCGCCAGGCCTCGATCAGCACCGACAGGCCGCTCGAATCCATGAACGACAGCTGCTGCAGGTCGAGCACGAGCCTGGCGCCGTCCTGCTTGATGGCGTCACGCACCTCATCGCGCAAAAACGGCGCGGTGAACAAGTCGAGCTCACCCTCAACGGCCACCACCACGGCATCACCCAGGGCGTGTCGTGCAAGCCGCAGCTTCATTTGGCCCCTCCTCGATGAGCCACTGTACTTCGACATCCCCGGAGAACGGGCATGCACAAACTACGAAGAGCCGGATGCAGGCGGGCTTCGCCCGTCAAACCGGGCTCACATGACGGGGATGGCGAAGCCGTACGGGAGCTCCAGGCGGTGCCTGGCCAGCAGTTCGGCATCGGAGAGCAGCGTACGTGTGGGGCCGTCCGCGGCGATCACCCCGTCGGACAGGATGAGCGCGCGCTCACACAACTCCAGCGCGTACGGCAGGTCGTGCGTGACCATGAGCACCGTCACGTCCAGGGAGCGCAGGATCTCCGCCAGCTCCCTGCGGGCGGCCGGGTCGAGGTTGGACGAGGGCTCGTCGAGCACGAGGATCTCGGGCTCCATGGCGAGCACCGTCGCGACCGCGACCCTGCGCCGCTGCCCGAACGACAGGTGGTGCGGCGGCCGGTCGGCGGCGTCCAACATGCCGACCCGCTCCAGGGCGTTCTTGACCACGCGGTCGAGGTCCTCGCCGCGCAGGCCGGCGTTGGCCGGGCCGAACGCCACGTCGTCCCTGACGGTGGGCATGAACAGCTGGTCGTCCGGGTCCTGGAAGACGAGGCCGACCCGCTGCCTGATCTCGGCGAGGGTGTCCTTGCGCACGGGGGTGCCGGCCACGGTGACGCTGCCGTGACCGGCGGCGAGAATGCCGTTGAGATGCAGGACGAGCGTGGTCTTGCCGGCGCCGTTCGGGCCGAGCAGGGCCACCCGCTCGCCGCGGGCGATGGACAGGTCGACGCCGTAGAGCGCCTGCGTGCCGTCGGGGTAGGCATAGGCGAGTCGCCTGACTTCCAGAGAGTTCACGGGGACAGTCCCAACACTGCGAGGGCTGTGGCGGGCAGAGCGAGCGCCATGCCCCACTGGCCCACAGATGCCGAAATATCATGGATCATCGGCATCTGCCCCGAGTATCCCCGACTGAGCATCGCGAGATGCACTCGCTCCCCCCGTTCGTACGACCGGATGAACAGCGCTCCGGCGGACCGGGCGACCACCGGGATCTGCCGGAAATTTCGCGCTTCAAACCCGCGCGACTCCCGCGCCACCCGCATCCGCCGCATCTCCCCCATGATCACGTCCAGATATCTCAGCATGAACATGGCGATCTGCACCAGCAGACCCGGCACCTTCAGCCGCTGCGCCCCGATCAGCACCTCCCGAGGCTCGGTGGTGGACGCCAGCAGCACCGAGGCCGCCACGCCGAGCGTCGCCTTGGCCAGGATGTTCCAGGCCGCCCAGAGCCCGGGAACGCTCAGCGACAGCCCCATCACCGTGGTCCGCTCGCCCAGCCCGATGACCGGGATGAGCAGGGCGAACAGCACGAAGGGCACCTCGATCACCATCCGCCGCAGCAGGTGGCCCACCGGCACCCGCGCGGCCAGCGCCACGCCGCCGAGCAGCGCCGCGTAGGCGGCGAAGGCCCAGAACCGCTCACGCGGCGTGGCCACCACGACGAGGGCGAAGGCGAGGACCGCCAGCAGCTTGCACTGCGGCGGCAACCGGTGCACCACCGAACCGCCGGGCAGGTAGAGCTGGTGACGGTGCCCGGCGCTCATGGGTCACACCTCGACCCGATCGCGGCCGCGCGCGGCGTAGGCCACCGCCCCCGCCACGACCAGTACCAGGCCGACGCCGATGACGCCGGCGACGCCGACGGGGATACCCCCGACCTCGCCGTAGTCGGCCAGCGCCCACGAGCCGAACACGTGGTCGGCCGCCTGGTCGATGAAGCCCTTGTCCTCGGCGACCGCCTCCAGCCCGTCGGGCGACGACGAGGCGAAGAACGACACGATCCCGGCCAGCACGAGCGTCACGCCGACGCCGCCGAGCAGGAACGGCCTGAGCGCGCCGGGGGCCGCCGGGGCCGGCTCGGGCTCGCCCACGGTGGTGCCGGAGCCGTCGGCCCCGCGCAGGACCAGCGGCTTGGCCAGGCCGCGGGCGGCGTACACGAGGTCGGGCCGTACGGCGAGCACGGCGCCGACGGTCGCGGCGGTGATCAGGCCCTCGCCGATGCCGATCAGCAGGTGCACGCCGCCCATCGCGGCGGCCACCGTGCCCGCCTCGATCGGCGCGGTCCCGCCGATCCAGAACAGCAGCGTGAACGCCAGCGCGGAGACCGGCACGGAGACCAGCGCGGCCAGGAACGCGGCCACCACCACCTGACCCCGCGCCAGCCCGGTGACCAGCTTGAAGACGCCCCAGCCGACCAGCACGGTGACGACACCCATGAGCGTGATGTTGATGCCGAGCGCGGTCAGCCCTCCGTCGGCGAAGAACAGCCCCTGCACGAGCAGGACCACGGCCATGCACAACACGCCTGTGTAGGGCCCGACGAGTATCGCGGCCAGCGCGCCGCCGAGCAGGTGGCCGCTGGTGCCGGCGGCGACCGGGAAGTTGATCATCTGGGTGGCGAAGATGAACGCGGCGACGAGCCCGGCCATGGGGGCGGTCCTGTCGTCGAGTTCGCGCCGTGCGCCCCGCAGGCAGACGGCGATCCCCGCGGCCGCCACGGCTCCCGCCGAGATCGATGTCGCTGCGTTGAAGAAGCCATCGGGTACGTGCACGGCACTACCTCCGGGAACCGGACGAGACACGGGGTACAACGTTCCCACTTTACGACATCGTCTTGCACCTGCACATATATGGCAATTAGCGAATAATCCTGTTGATCACCGTCCGCGCCGTCAGCCGCCGCACCACCGTGCTCAGCCGCCCCCGCGTCGTGTACGGCCGCACGCTCCTGCGCAGCGCCGCCCACCACCACCGGCGCGGGCCCACGACCGTGCCCGCGTCCGCCTGGATCCTGAACCGCGCCGCCGGCCCGCCCAGGTCGAGCTCGAGGTAGGCGTCCCAGGTGCCCGGCGGCAGCCGGCCCACCGCCAGCGCCGCCGCGAACCCGCCGCCCGGCAGCGCCGTCACCGGCTCGGCCCGCTCGCGCCCGTCGCGCCGCTCCCTCCAGACGATCCGCCGCAGCGCCACCGCCGCGGGCGCGGTGTCGACGACGCTGATCTCGCCGTCGATGAGCAGCCGCTGCCCGAGACCCCACCGCGTCCTGATGACCCGGGCGCCGCCGGGCACGGCCACCACGTGCCCGCCCACGTCGATGCTGAGGTTGCCGTTGTCCCTGGTGAAGTAGGGCAGGACCACGACGCCGCCGATCATCCGGGGCGTCGGCCGGCCGACGCCGTCCTCGCGGTCCGCGCCCAGCCGGCCGAACCGCAGCGCGCCCTCGATCTCGACCGCCACCCGCAGGTCCCAGATCCCGGAGGCGAGCGCCGACACGTCCACGCGCACGCTGAACTCGCCGCCCTTCCGCTCGGCGGGAATGACCATTTCGGCGGCCGGGTCGTGCCGTGCCCGCAGCACCACGGCCAGGCCATGATCCCTGGCGATGCCGTGCAACCCCGCGGAACCCGTCACCACGAGCTGGTCGCCGTCCCAGCACACCCCGGTCAGCCGGCGGCGCACGGTGGCACTCTCGATGCGGGCCAGGCGCACGAGGCGGTCGATGTCGTCGAGCGCCGTCGCCCGCTGCCGGTCGATGCTGTTGAGCCGCTCGTGCACGCCCGGCGTGTACCACTCGTCGCACAGGGCGGCCACCTCGCGCGCGATGTCCTTGCGGCGTACGTCGTCGCTGTCCAGGAACGCGGCCCCGAGCTGGGTGAACACGTCGAGCCTGAAGTGCCGGCGCAGCAGGTGGTCACGGAGGGGCCCCGGCTCGATGTGCGCGGCCATGAGCCGGATCGGCTCCCTGATCATGGCCAGCCAGGCGAGCGGGTCCCTGCTGCCCGCCTGCTGCATGATGCTGGTGCCGTCGGGCCTGGCCATCAGGTGGTAGCAGTCATAGTCGGCCACCACGGAGATCACCCCGGCGTGGCAGTAGGCGTGCACGGTGAACAGGATGTCCTCGCCGACGCGCATGCCCTCCCCGAACCTGATCAGGTGGCGTTCGAGCAGGTCTCTCCTGAACAGCTTGAAGCAGCACAGGCTGTTGTAGACGTTGCCCTCGCCCAGCTCCACCCGGTCGGCGCTCTGCTGGAACATCGACACGGGTGCCCTGCGGCCGTGCCCCACGACCTTGCCGAGCACGATGTCGGAGTCGTTCCTGTCGGCCATGGCGACCATCCGCTCCAGCGCCTCAGGGCCGAGGTGGTCGTCGGCGTCGCAGAAGAAGACGTACCGGCCGGTGGCGTGCTCCAGGCCGACGTTGCGCGGCCGGCCCGCGCCGCCGCTGGCGTCGACGTGGATCACCTTGACGGTGGACGGGTGGTGGGAGGCGTAGAGGTCGAGCAGTTCGCCGCTGCCGTCGGTGGAGCCGTCGTCGACGACGATCAGCTCCTTCTTCACCCGCTGGATGAGCGCCGCGGTGAGGCACAGGTCGAGGTAGGCCCGGCAGTTGTGCACCGGGATGACGACGCTGACGTCAACCTCGTCGTCGTCGTTCTCCGTTGCCGACATCGCCAACACCGCCCGCTCACGTTGCGCCGCCATTCGGTTTCAGTATGTGACGAACGGCCCTGCCCGCGGGGGGCGATCGGAGGTCTTCCACTCCGTCTTTTGCTAACACCGGCGGTTCGCGGCATTTCTCCAATAAGAGCCGATAAAGGCCGCCAAACACCTCATTCGCACCGCGCCGAATCGTATTCAGGGACGAGGTTTTCCCTCCGGGAGGAAGAAACCTCTCCGCTGGGAGCATTGAGACACCCCCCGCCGACACGAGTGATCCTCGCGGCCGGGCCGCGCGTCTACAGTTAGGCATCCTTGACCGGGAGGTGGCGTGAAATGGCATCAGATCTCCGCAGGCGCACGGCCCACGGCTCCGCCGTGCACGCCGCAGAGTTCATTGTCTCCTCGGCACGGCTGGGAGAACTGCACGAATGTTCGGCCCTGCTGCGCCGCACGAGGATGCGGGCGGCGGAGATCGTGGACGAGGCCCGCACGCTGCTCGCCGAGGCCGAGCGGCAGGGCCACCCCGGCCGCGTACGCGCCCTGCGCGAGCAGCTCGAACAGGCCCGGCGGTCCTACGCCAAGGTCCTGGACGCGTACGTGACGATCTGCGGCAAGATCGCGGACGAGCGGCAGGCCATCATGCGGGCCCAGGTCGAGCCGGACCGCCGGCCAGGCTTGTCAGGAGCAGCCTGACGAACTAATGTCAGGCCATGCCTGACTGGGAAAACAGAATCCGCTGCTCGTTCTGTCACAAGAAGAGCTCGGACGTGAGCAAGATGATCGCCGGCCCCGGCGTGCACATCTGCGACGAATGCATCGGCCTCTGCAACGACATCCTCGAGGAGGGCCGCCGCTCACCGTCGCCCGAGCCGCGGCTGCCCACGTGGGAGTCCATGACCGACCAGCAGATCCTCGACCACCTGCCCAAGATCGCCGCGGTGCAGGCGCAGGTCGACGACAATCTGCGCGACTGGGTGGCACACCTGCGCACCAGGGACGTCAGCTGGGAGCGCATCGGCACGTCGCTCGGCATGACCCGGCAGTCGGCCTGGGAGAGGTTCAGGAGCGAGACCTGACGCGCCTGTGAACCTTCGCGGCACTCGGGGCGTCCTATTAGTGAGAAAGGTCGGCCATGCGCGTCCTTGACGGTTTCGCGGGCGGTGACACCGCACGTCGAGGCGGAACGGCCGGCCTTCGAATGGACGGGCTCCAGCTCCCCGGCCGCCCCGGGGAGCTGGAGCAGGGGGCACACCTCACGCCGCTCAGCCCGCCCGGCCCCTGGCCCTGAAGGCCGCCGTCTTGACGCGGTTCTGGCAGGCCGTCGAACAGAACCTGCGGGTGCCATTGCGCGAGACGTCCACATAGACGCGGTCGCAGTGGGGTGCGGTGCAGACGCCGAGGCGGTCGGCGAACTCGCCGCCCAGCACGATCGCGAGGCCCGTGGCGCAGCCCGCCGCCCAGCTGTCGGCCAGGGTGTCACGGTGGCCGTGGAAGTGCAGGTGCCACGGCTCCCCGTCGTGTCTCTCCAGGACCGGCCGGGCGCCGGTCTCCACCAGCAGCGTGTTGACCAGCGTGGCCGCGGCGTCGAGGTCGCCCGCGGCGACGGCGGCGAAGACCTCGCGCAGGCGGGCCGCGACCTCGGCCAACGCGGCGCCCTCCGCGGCGGTGACCTCGCGGTACGCCGGATAGACGGCCCGCAGCCCCTCGACGGCGGCGGCCGCGGGGTCGGCCGGTGGAGGGAAGGGGCGCCCGCGTCGCTCGCCGGGGGTCAGGGCGTTGACGAGTGCCACCGTGACCCGGACCACCGCATCCGTGTGACTGTTGTAATCCAATTGACCGGTTACACCTTCGCGAGTTAACGTGTGACTGTCCAAAGCTTAGAAGACGGTCACAAGGAGACGTTCATGCTCACCCACGATGCCGCACTGGAGTGGATGACGCGCTGGGACCGCCAGCAGGAGGGTTACCTTCCCCACCGGGAGGAGCGGTTCACGGCGCTGATCGACGCCGTGGAGGCGCTGGGACGGCCCGATCCCGTGGTCATCGACCTCGGTTGCGGCCCGGGCTCGTTGTCGGCCCGGTTGCTGGAGCGGCTGCCCGAGGCCCAGGTCGTGTGCGTCGACGCCGATCCGCTGCTGATCGGGCTGGGGCGGGCCGCGTACCCGGGGTTGCGGTTCGTCTCCGCGGACCTGCGCAAGGCCGGCTGGACGGAGTCGCTGGGGCTCGACCGGCCCGCCGACGCCGCGGTCAGCACGACGGCGCTGCACTGGATCTCCGCCACCGAACTGAAGGGTGTGTACGCTGAGCTGGCGACCGTACTGCGCCGCGGCGGGCTGCTGCTCAACGGCGACCACCTGGACACCGACGAGGCCACCCCGACGCTGTCGCGGCTGGAGCACGCCCTGCACGACAGGGAGACCGCGCGCACGTTCGGCGAGAGCCGGCCGGAGGACTGGCGGGCCTGGTGGGACGCGATCGAGGCCGACCCCGCGCTCGCCGAGCTCAACCAGGCCCGGAGCACCGCCGGGGCCGACCACCGCGGCTCGGAGTCCCGCCTCCTGTCGGATCACGTCAAGGCCCTCGAAGAGGCGGGCTTCACGGAGATCGGCACGCTCTGGCAGCACGGCAACAACCGGCTGCTGTGCGGCGTACGCGGTTAGTTCATGATGCGATGCAGCAGGCCGACCAGGCCGAGGGCCGTGGCGACGCCCGCCCCGACCCACCCGGACAGGCCGCCGACGGTCAGCCCGCCCAGCGACGCGGTGATCAGGATGAGCACCCAGCGCTGCGGGATGCGCTCGGGCTCCCGGGCCGGGGGCGGCTCTTCCCGCTGAGCGCGGCGTCTGGATAATCTCATAACAGCGGTTTCCTTTCATGACATGTGTGGATCGCGACCGCCAGAGCGGCCTTTCTGGGACAGCAGAGGGGCCGCTCGTTTTTCGTTCACGAGAGTGTCACAAGATTCGCCTGAGGAATGGCGCTTTTTCTCCTCAAACTGGCATACGAGTGACTCCGGGTGAAGAATCCTTATACGCGGACGTGGGGACGTAGCACGCCAAGGCACTCAAGCGATACCGCGAGTCCCGCACGATTTTGCATTTTTCGCACGCCCTGCCGCAAGATGCCGCGCATGAAGGAAATCACCGAGGAGCTGGCGAAGGTACTCATCCCCGAGCCGGCCAGGGGCGAGGACGAGTCCGACGACGACTACAAGGCGCGCGTGAAGAGCGCGGGCGAGGCGCGGAACGCCCTGGTCGGGGAGCTGATGATGGCGGCCGGCGCATCGGCGACCGAGGATCCGGTGCTGGCGCGGCTCGTGGAACTCGCCGCACAGAAGCGCGAGATACAACGACAAATACGACTTATCACGGCATATGCACGCGAATTCGTACGGCCGGAGCCGTACCGGCTGCGGGCGCTCGCCGAGGCGGCGGGAATGTCGATCTCCACCATCCGCAACGTGTACGACACGGAAGACAAGATTACCGTCGCCACACGAATCAGGAGAAAAGACGTGAAGAGCACCGTTCACCCGGTCGTCGGCGACCAATGGTGGCGGCTTCCCGCCCGCCCCACGACCGGCGACGCGGCCCCTTTCCCGTGAACGACGTCGCCCCCCGGACCATCGACGCCCGCCGCATCCGCACTCGACCAGGCAGGCGCTGCGTGGCGGCCCGAGCCCTATACACTTAACCAAGCGCTTGCTACGCTCCGCCCATGACGTCCACGATCGTCTGGGGCACCGGCAACATCGGCCGCGCCGCCATCCGGGCCGTCGAGGCCCACCCGACGCTCAAGCTCGCGGCCGTGCTCGTCCGCGACCCCGCCAAGAGCGGCCGCGACGCGGGCGATCTCGCCGGGCTCGGCCACGATCTGGGCGTCACGGCGACCGGCGACGTCGACGCCGCGCTGGCGGCCCGCCCCGGGGCCGTCGTGTACGCCGCCTCCGGCGACCTGCGCCCCGACGACGCCCTGGCCGACATCGTCAGGGCGATCCGGGCCGGCGCCGTGGTCGTCACCCCGTCCCTGTACGCCCTCTACGACCAGCGCAACGCCCCGCCCGAACTGCGCGAGCCCGTGCTGGCCGCCATCGCCGCGGGGGGCGGCTCGCTGTTCGTCTCCGGGATCGACCCCGGCTGGGGCAACGACGTGCTGCCGCTGCTTCTCAGCGGGCTCGCCACGACCGTCGACGCGATCCGCTGCCAGGAGATCTTCGACTACTCCACCTACGACCAGCCCGACGCCGTACGCGACCTGGTCGGCATGGGCCGACCCATGGACTACGAACCCCCGATGATCGCGCCCACCGTACCCACCATGGTGTGGGGCGGCCAGGTACGGCTCATGGCCAGAGCCCTCGGCGTCGAACTCGACGAGATCCGCGAGACCCTGGACCGCCGCCCCCTCGGTACGACGGTGACGACGAGGACCATGGGCGTCTTCGAGGCGGGCACCCAGGGCGCGGTCCGCTTCGAGGTGCAGGGCGTCGTCGGCGGCGTGCCCCGCATCGTCGTCGAGCACGTCACCCGCATCCACCCGTCCTGCGCGCCGGACTGGCCGCTCGCGCCCGACGGCGTCGGAGCGCACCGCGTGATCATCGAAGGGCGGCCGCGCATCGAGGTCACGGTCGAGGCCACCGACGAGGACGGCAACCGCTCCGCCGGCGGCAACGCCACCGCGGCCGGCCGGCTCGTGGGCGCCGTCGACTGGCTCCTGACCGCGGAACCCGGGCTCTACGACGCGCTCGACGTGCCCCTGCGGCCCGCGCCCGCGGGCAAGCTCGGAAGGAGACGGCCGTGAACATCGACATACCGGAGGGCAAGGACGCCATCGAGTACGTCTGGGGCGAGATGGTGCCCGGCATCGGGATGGCCGCCACGAAGTTCTCGCTGGCGGTCTACGCCCACTCGACGCTGGGGCTGCGCGAGTTCGAGGCCGCCCGGCTGCGGATCGCCCAGCTCAACGGGTGCGCCTTCTGCCTCGACTGGCGTACGGACAGGGACGGGCAGAAGGTCGAGGAGTCGTTCGCCGACGCGGTGAGGCAGTGGCGCACCACCGACGCCTTCGACGATCGCACCCGCCTGGCCGCCGAGTACGCCGAACGTTACGCCCTCGACCACCATGGCCTCGACGAGGCGTTCTGGACGCGGATGACCGCGCACTACAGCCAGCTCGAGATCGTGGAGCTGACCATGTGCCTGGGCTCGTGGCTGGCGTTCGGCCGGCTCAACCACGTGCTCGGACTCGACACCGTGTGCACCCTGCCCAGCGGGCGCACCCCCGCCGCCGGCCGCTGACACCCGTACCGCCCGCGCCACCCCGCGCATATCGTGCGAGCCCGCACACCCCCGCGCCCCCCACCAGCAGCGAGGAAACGGCACATGAGCGACCATCCGCCTGCCCGCACCCGCGTCTCCCGCCGTGGCTTCATCGCCGGGACCGGCTCCGCCCTGGGGCTCGCGGCCCTGAACGTCCACGCCCGCCCGGCCGCCGCGAGCGCCCCGATCGCCGACGGGGCCGACGTCGACGTCCTGGTGGTCGGCACCGGCTACGGCGGGTCGGTGGCGGCCCTGCGTCTCGCCCAGGCGGGCGTGGACGTGCACATGGTCGAGATGGGCATGGCCTGGGACACCCCGGGCACCGACGGCAAGATCTTCTGCAACACGCGGGAGCCCGACTACCGCTCGTACTGGCTGCGTACGAGGACCAAGGCGCCGCTCAGCAACTTCCTCGGCTTCCCCATCGATCGGGACATCCCCCGCTACACCGGCATTCTGGACGCCGAGGAGTTCGGCGGCATCACGGTCTACCAGGGCCGCGGCGTCGGCGGGGGCTCGCTCGTCAACGGCGGCATGGCCGTCGTGCCCGAACGTGCCAACTTCGCCGCCGTGCTCCCCTCGGTGAACCCCGACGAGATGTACGCCACGTACTATCCGAGGGCGAACGCCGGGCTCGGGGTCTCCTCGATCGACCCCGAGTGGTTCGAGACGGCCGACTGCTACCAGTACTCCCGTGTGGGCCGCAAGCACGCCCAGCGCTCGTCGTTCCCGTTCGTGTTCGTGCCCGACGTGTACGACTGGGACTACATGGAGCAGGAGGCGGTCGGCACCGTCCCCAAGTCGGCGCTGGCCGGCGAGATCCTCTACGGCAACAACCACGGCAAGAAGTCGTTGCAGAAGACCTACCTCGCCCAGGCCAAGGCCACGGGCAGGGTGTCGATCTCACCGCTGCACCGGGTCACCTCGGTCGCCCCGGGGTCCGGCGGCGCGTACACCGCCGTCATCGAACAACTCGACACCTCGGGCGGCGTCACCGCGACCAAGACGGTCACCGCCGGCAAGGTGTTCTTCGCGGCCGGCAGCGTCGGCACCAGCAAGCTCCTGGTACGCCTGAAGGCGACCGGCGTACTCTCCGGCCTGAACGGCGAGATCGGCAAGGGCTGGGGCGACAACGGCAACGTCATGTGCGGCCGGGCCAACCACCTCTGGGACCCGACGGGCAGCCTCCAGTCGGCCATCCCCTGCTGCGGCATCGACAACTGGACGGCCGGGGGCGCGTTCGCGGAGGTCGCGCCGCTGCCCACCGGCATCGAGACGTGGGCCTCGTTCTACCTGTCGATCACCAACAACCCGCACAGGGCGCAGTTCGGCTGGAACGCGGCGGCGGGCAAGGTGGAGCTCAACTGGCGGACCGCGTGGAAGCAGCCCTCCATCGACATGGCCAAGACGATCTTCGACACGATCAACGCCAGGGAGGGGACGATCTACCGTACCGACCTGTTCGGCGTCTACAAGATCTGGGGCGACCACCTTACCTACCACCCGCTCGGGGGCGCGGTGCTGAACCGGGCCACGGACAACTACGGCCGCCTGCACGGGCATCCCGGTCTGTACGTCATCGACGGCGCGCTGATCCCGGGCAACACGACGGTCAACCCGTTCGTCACCATCACGGCGCTCGCCGAACGCAACATCGAGCGGATCATCGCCACCGACCTGTGAGAGGTATCGTCACCCCGGACGGCGGGAGGACAGCGGTGTGGGATCCCTTCGGGACGTTGGGCCGGGCGTTGTGGATCGGCGGCGGCCAGTGGGCAGGCAAGTCGACCGTGGCCAGGCTCCTGGCCGCGCGGCACGGCGTCACCGCCTACCACTACGACTACCACGACGCCCGCGGCCACAATGATCGCCGCATCGCCCGTCGCGTCGCGCTCGGCGAACCCGTCTGCGCACCCGATCTCGACGCCGAGTGGGTGGACACGACGCCGGAGGAGATGGCCGCCTCCACCCTGGCCGGATTTCCGGACCGGTTCGGGTGGGCGCTCGACGACCTGCGCGGGCTCGTCTCGGGGCACCCGATCATCGCCGAGGGCTGGGGCCTGCGTCCCGAACTTGTCGCGCCGCTCCTCGACTCACCTCGCCGCATGATCGTCATGGTGCCCTCGCCTGAGTTCCGCCGGCACCAGGTGAGTACGCTGTCCCGCGCCGGCGCGCTCGACCACGCCGTCAGCGACCCGGTCCGCGCGCAGGCCAACCGCCTGGCCAGGGACCGGCTGGTCGCGGACGACGCCGTACGCGGCGCCCGCCGGCTCGGCGTGCGCGTGCTCGAAGTCGACGGTTCTCTGGACGCCGACGGGGTCGCCGATATCGTCGCCGAGCATTTCGGCCCGTACCTTCCGAAGAAATGCCACTGACGTAACACAAGTGTTATGCCGTACCAGTGGGTGTCATTCTTCGTACTGGCCGGAAATCGGCCATAAAAGGGGAGTTATCGCGCAGCGTTGAAGGGGGAAAACCCGCTCCTTCCCACGGCTCCGTAGATACTCTTTGACCCGCGCGGCATTGGGTGGGGCGGTGGCGAGGGAGCCTTCATGCTTGACCAGCGAAATCATCAGGGCAAGTTCGCCGAAGACTATGTGCGCGCCCTCGCCTCGGCCGCGGGGCTGCTCGTCTACAAGGACGACCTCGACCACGACGGGATAGACCTCGGCTTCCGCTATCCGGGCCGTACGGGGCACATCTCGTCGCCCGCGATCGAGGTGCAGGTCAAGTCGTGGTCGGCGCCGTCGTGCAAAGGGCCCGACCTGTACTTCCACGGGCTGAACGAGGTGCAGTACAACAAGCTCGTCGCGGGCCCGTTCCTCGTGCCGCGTTACCTGTTCGTCGTCGTGGTGCCGCGGGAGAGGGACCACTACGCGCGGGTGGAGACCGAGGGGCTGACGCTCAGCCGGCTGTGCTACTACCGGGGCTTCGAGGGCGAGCAGCCCGTCGCCTCTCCGAGCAGCAAGCGCCACGCACCCGTCCGTGTGCCGCTGGGCAACGTCCTCACCGTGCGCGCCCTGCGCGAGCTCGTCGGCGCGCCCGCGTGACCAGGAGCCTGTCGGTCGCCGACATCAGCAGCTACCTCGCCATGGCCGGCTGGTCCCGCCAGCCCGGCGAGTGGCGGGGCGCCTCCGTGTGGGTACACGAGGGCGACCACGAGATCCTGGTGCCGGGCACCGACGACCTCGGCGACGGGCCACGGCGGATCAGGGAGATCCTCACCCTGCTGGCGCGGCTGGAGGGCCGCTCCCGGGAGGACATCGCCTCCGACATCGGCACGCCCATGGCCGACGTGCAGTGGTACAGAGCCTCCATCGCCCCCGTCGACGGCCAGGTCAGGCTGCTCGACGCGGTCACGGCACTCACCAGCGCGCAGGCCGCCCTCGGCGCGGCGGCGCGCGCCGTGCTCACCGGCCCCCGGCCCGTGTACGACGGCGTGGCGCCCAAGGAGGTGCGCGACCTGCTCGACCGCGTCTGGGTCGGGCCGATCGTGCCCGCGGGCGACCTCCTCACGGTCCGCGTGCCGCTGGAACGTGCCACACCAGGCGATCCACCACTGGCCCGCCGTGCCCTGATCCTGCTCCAGCGCGCGGCGGAGCTGCTGCTCGAAGCCGGCGCCGAGGCGCACAGGACCGGAGACATCAGCACCTTCGACGGCCTCGTGCGGGACGGCGTGTCGGCCGAGCTCTGCCAGGCGCTCGCCCGCTTCGCCGGCTCCGACCCCGGCACCCGGTTCGAGGTCGGCTTCCGCTGGGCGCGGTCGCTGCCCGCCGATGTCCCCGCGCGCCGGCTCGTCTTCGAGCCTGAGACGGGACGGCTGTTACGCCGCGTCGCGCACCGGCTGCGCCGCCTCCACAGCGACAGCGCCTCCGTCACCGGCCTCATCGCCATGCTCGTCGACATCGGCGGCGGGGACCGGTTCCGCGTCCAGGTCCGCGGCGACGTGGCGATCGGCGGCGCCGGGTCGCGCGGCTCGATCTGGGTGCGGCTGCCCGACGAGGCGGCCTACGACGTGGCCGTCGAGGCGCACAGGAGCAGGACTCCCGTACGCGCTCACGGCACCCTGCGGGAGGTCTCCGGCCGCCGCGAACTCACGGCGACCACCTTCGGCACAGTCCTGGACCATCGATCCGAGGAGAACTGACCATGGACGACACCACCTTCGGGGCTCAGGAGCGGGCCTCGCTGCTCGGCTTGATGACGCTCGGCGGATCGGCGTCCAACCCCGAGCTCGACGAGCACGTCGGCACGACGCTCACCGGGAAGCCCCGGGAGCTGCTGAACCGGCGCGGCCTCGTCACGAGCGACAAGCAGGGCAGGGCGTACCACCACACGCTCACCGACAAGGGCTGGGCCTGGTGCGTGGCCGAGCTCAGGGGCACCGCCCCGGCCCGCTCGGGCTCGATCGGCCGCACTCTGTACGGGGTCCTCGGCCTGGTCAAGGGCTATCTCGACGCGGCGGATCTGAGCCTGGCCGACTTCGTCGTGACGGCCCGCGAGCCCGCCGTCACAGGCCGGGGCGACCTTGCCGCGGCGATCCGGGAGGCGTACTGGCGGCTGGCGCGCGAACCCCAGGACTGGGTGCTCCTGACCAGGCTGCGCCCGCTGCTCGGCGACGCGCCCACCGACGAGGTCGACGAGATGCTGCGGCGGATGGAGCTCCTCCCGGACGTGCATCTGGTGCCGCAGGCCGACCAGAAGACGCTGACCGACGACGACAGGAAAGCGGCCGTGCTGGTGAACGGAGTGAGCAAGCACCTTCTGGCGATCGAGGCCCGGTGAACGAGCAGGAGGAACGCGCCCTGCGGGCCGTCTCCAGGGTGCTCGACTGGGCGACGACCGCCGAACACGCATGGAACCCGCCGCCCTTCCACGTCGACGGCATGCACCCACGAGCCGAGCGGCTCATTCTCGACGGCATCGAGGAGGCGTCGCTCGCCTCCCGTACGAGCCCGCTCGGGGTCGTGATCCAGGGTGAGGGAGGCGCGGGCAAGACCCATCTCCTCGGCTGGGTCAGGGGCCGGATCGCCCAGGCCGGCGGCTACTTCTTCATGGTGGACTTCAGCGCGGGCGAGAACTTCTGGCGCCGGACGACGGGGGCGATGGTCGAGGACCTGGGCCGTTCCGCGGGCGGGCCGGACTCCCCTGTCCAGGCGCTGG
The DNA here is from genome assembly GCF_004352805.1 of Nonomuraea mesophila. Taxonomy (NCBI): domain Bacteria; kingdom Bacillati; phylum Actinomycetota; class Actinomycetes; order Streptosporangiales; family Streptosporangiaceae; genus Nonomuraea; species Nonomuraea mesophila. Next base: position 9,463 of record NZ_SMLD01000063.1, on the reverse strand, counting down.
TGGCGCTGCGCTCCCTCGCCGAGCTCGCGGGGGCCGGCGAGCGGATCGAGACGGCGCTCGAACGCGGCGCCGGCCTGACCCGCAAGGATCTCGACGCGCTGGTGGACGGCCTGCTGGCCAGGGACCGGCGGCTGCTGCGGTGCCGCGACACCATCCGGGCGCTGGCCCTGTACGCCACCGCCTCCGGCCATGCCCTCGACGTCGCCCATGACCACCTGATGTCGACGGAGGAGGCGGAGGACGGCGACCGCCAGGCGTGGGGCATGGGCAAGGCCGTCAAGGACCACCACGACATCGCGGTCGAGTTGTCCACGGTCCTCGCGCTGACCGGCCCCAGCGTCATCGCGGTGGACCAGATCGACGCCATACTCGGGCATTCCCGGGCCGGCACCGGGTCCGGCGCGCAGGCCGGCGACGAGCCGCGCAAGGATGTGATCGACGAGATCGCGGCCGGTCTCATGGCCCTGCGCCACGCCACCCAGCGCTCGCTCTGCCTGGTCGCCTGCCTGCCCGCGTCCTGGAGCCTGATCAAGGACCGAGCCATCGGCACGGTGCAGGACAGGTTCAGGACGTCGCTGATCCTCACCACGCTCGCGAGCGCCGACATCGCCCGCAGCCTGGTCGAACGGCGCTTCGCCGTGGCGTTCGAGAACGCGGGCTGCACGCCGCCCGGCCCGCTCTGGCCCATCGCGCCGGAGGCGTTCGCGACCGCGCCGGGTCTCACGCCGAGGGCCCTCCTGCGGCGCATCAGCGCGCACGTCGAGACGTGCCGGGTGGAGGGCAGGGCCACCCTGCTGCAAGGGTTCCATCAGGACCATCACCACCATCAGGACCATCAGGCCCCGCCGCTCACCGGCGGCGCCCCTACCGTGTCCGAGACGGACCTCGCCCGGCTCGACGCCCGCTTCGCCGGCCTGCGCGCGCAGGCCGACCCGTCGGACGCCTTCGACCCCGCCCACGAGGACGAGCTCGCTCCCCCGCTGCTCGCCGCCGGCCTCCGCGCCTGGATCACCGAGCAGGGCGACGCCGGCCGCGCCTTCTCCATCGATCCGCCGCCGGGCCGCAGGCCCAGCCTGCACGCGCGGTTGCGCCAGGAACTCGACCCCGACTCGGAGGAGCAGCGGCACTGGACGTTCCGGATGATCGGGGCACCGCATCCGATCGCGGCGCTCAAACGGCTGGACGACGGCATCAAGGAGTCGGGGCTCGGCCCTGAGACGCCCTACCGGTGTTTCGTCGTCCTGCGCAACCAGGCGTGGTCGGACGGTCCGGCGACGCAGGCCCGGGTGACCCACCTGAAGGACTGCGGCGGCAGGTCGCTCACGCTGCGCACGGACGACCTGCGCGTGTTCGACGCGCTGCGCCGGATGGCGGCCGAGCAGGATCCGGAGTTCGACACGTGGTTGCGGGCCCGGCGCCCGGCGAGCGGCACCGAACTCCTCGGCGGCCTGCTCGACCCGCCCACGCCGGAGGCCGCCCTCACTACGCCGGAAGCCGCCCCCCCTACGCCGGAACCGGCCGAGGCGCTCCCGGCTCGTGGCGGCGTCGCCGTCATCCCGGTCGGCAGGCGGTTCGACACCGGTGCGGACCTGGAGCTGAAGGTGGAGGCGCTGGCCCGCCACACCGCCGTCTTCGCGGGGTCCGGGTCGGGCAAGACCGTGTTCCTGCGCCGGCTCGTGGAGGAGTGCGCGCTGCACGGTGTGTCCTCGATCGTGCTCGACTCGAACAACGACCTGGCCCGGCTGGGCGATCCGTGGCCCGCCCCGCCCCCGGGATGGGGGGACGGCGACGCGGAGAAGGCGGCCCGCTATTTCGCCGAGACGGAGGTCGTGGTCTGGACTCCGGGCCGCCGGCGCGGGCGCCCCCTGACGTTCCGGCCGCTGCCCGACTTCGCGGCCGTACTGGACGACCGGGACGAGCTGGACTTGGCGCTCGGCCTGGCGGTCGCGGCGCTGGCCCCCCGGGCGAACGTCCACGGCGCCAGTGCCAAGGCCCGCAAGGGCAAGGCCGTGCTCCGGCAGGCGCTGGAACACTTCGCACGCTCGGGCGGCGGCGACTTCACGGCGTTCCTGGGCATGCTCGCGGACGTGCCGCTGGGGGTGAGCCAGATCGACCGGGCGGACCAGATCGCCTCCGAGCTGGGGCAGCTCCTGACCGCCGCGACGATCAACGATCCGCTGTTCGCCGGCCACGGCGAGCCGGCCGACCCCGAGCAGCTGCTGACCCCGTCGGCGGGCAGACGGGCCCGCGTGTCGGTCATCAGCTTCGCCGGGCTCGGCGAGGACGCGCGGCCGGGGTTCGTCAGCCAGCTCCAGATGGCCCTGTTCTCCTGGATCAAGCGGAACCCGGCGCGCGGCCGTCCCTTGAACGGCCTGTACGTCATGGACGAGGCGCAGTCGCTCGTGCCGGCCACGCCCAGGACGGAGGCGCTGGCCAGCACGCTGACCCTGGCGTCGCAGGCCCGTAAGTACGGCCTCGGCCTGGTCTTCGCGACCCAGGCCCCGCGCGGACTGCACAACCAGATCGCCGGCAACGCCACGACCCAGTTCATCGGCAGGATGAACAGCCCCACGCAGATCGAGGTGGTCCAGAGCCTGGCCAGGGCCCGGGGCGGACGGGCGGATCGGGTCGGGCGGCTGGAGGTGGGCCAGTTCTACACGGTGAGCGACGGCATCCCCGAGACGCTGGTCCGCACTCCGCAGTGCCTGAGCCACCATCCCGCCGACCCGCTCACCGAACAGGAGATCATGCAGCGCGCAGCCAGGTGAGAGCGTCTCGGGAGCGTCCGCGGCTCGCCAGGCCAGGCGAGATCTGCGGCCTTTACGTAGTGAATTCGCCGTCAAGCATCCCTGAAATTGCCGGATATGCCCCGGAATATGCCGATTTGGGTGCTAGCGTCCGAATTGAAAGGACGCGATCAACGGGGGAGGAGCAATGACGTTCGACTTCCAGCACGGAGGAGGCTGCGGCCGCAGGCGCCGCTGGCGTCGCCGTCGCTGCCGTCGCAGGCGCTGGTGGGGCGGCTGGGGCGGCCCTTGGTGGGGCGACGATTGGGACTGGTGGTAATCCAATTCCACGAGAGCCGCGGATTGTGGCGATGTCGGTGTGCGGCCTACACCCGTTGGCGATTGCACCCTCGCCACAATCCGCTCTCGTGCCACCTCAGCACGTGCGCAACATGTTGAGCAGCGCGATCTTCTCCTTCCGGGTCACGAAGAGCCGGTAGTGGCGCTTGACGGTGATCCACGAGACGGCATAACGGCACCAGTGGGCGCGGCGCGGCGGGCGCCAGCTCTGCGGGCCCTTGGCACCCTTCGCGATGTTGGTGGAGTGGCTGACCGTGATCAGCTCCGGCCGGGTCAGGTCGTTGGCGAACGCCCGTCTGCGCGCCGGGCTCCATCTGCTGGCCCCCGAACGCCACGCGTACGCCAGCGGCACTACGTGGTCGACGTCGACCAGCCTCTCGCTCTTGAGCTTCTTGCCGTCGTACGGGCTGTACCAGACGCCCTTGACCGGATGGCAGGCCGCGTTCTTGCGTACCCGCCGGCCGTCACGCGCCAGCACCACCTCGCGGACGCTGCACTCACCCTTGTGCGGCGCCCATCGGGGCTGGAAACGGCGGTGGCTGTAGCCGCGGATCGACAGCGGCCTGGACACCTTCAACTGCGCGAGCATGCGGCGGGCCATCGCGCCGGCCTCGGCCTGTGACCGCTTGCGGGAGTCCGCGGCCGCCTCCGGGGTCGCGGCGACAGCGGTCAACGGGACGGCCAGCAGAGTCAGCGCGACGACTCTGACCGGCCGGGTCAAGGAGATCATGTCTCCACCCCTACCAGGACGCCCGCCCCCGGCGGCAGCGATATTCACCAATCCGCGAGGCGACTCAACCGTCCCTCGGCGTCACGTTAGCGCTCCCCCGCACCACGCCGGGGTGTTACGGCCGGCCGCCGATGGCGCAGGCGCGGCACGGAGGCCGGCCGCAGGTGCACTGCATGATGGCGTCCAGTACGTCGTGGTCGTGGTAGAGGCACTGGTCCTTGCACGTGTGCCGCGGCACGAAGCCCGCCTGGATCTCGTCGGGCCACGGCTCGTCGCCTTCGCGGCAGCGTACGAACCGCTCGGGGTCGGACGCGTGCAGGCCCTGCATGCGCGCGCGGGCCCGGCCCTCCAGCGTCCGCGTCTCCTCGGCCATGGTGGTGAGCTGGGCGGCGATGGCGGAGTACTGCTCGTCCCCGGTGCGTACGTGCGCCGCCCGCAGCGCCATGGCGGCATTGCTCAGAAAGCGTGTGGCGTCCTGGAGATCGGTGGTGTGGTGCAACTGGATACCGGTCACGCCTCGGACCCACACGACGTCGTCTTGCATCGATCAACCCTTCAGGCAGCGAATAGGGGGAATACGCCGAAGGATAATGCGGCTTTTCCCGGGCTTTCCCTGGTGAAGTCACCGGGTTGACCTTCTCGCACCGCCACGGACGCGGGCCTGCGCCCGCGAAACCCCTATGGGAGCGGGCCTGCGCGCCACCGCGCATTCTTTGCCAGAAAATTAAGGAAATGGCCCCGTGAGCATTCCCCCGGGGCCAACCCTGGCCGGCTCGAACGGCTCAGCCCGACACGACTCAGCCCGACACGGCGCACTTGCCGCGGTCCTGCTTGGCGGGACCTTCCGTGCCCGGTCGCACGTCGAAGTCGAAGATCGCCGTGGGCAGGTAGAGCGAGCAGCAGGCGTTGGGGATGTCGACGATCCCGCTGACCCGTCCCTCGATCGGCGCCGCGCCGAGGAGCAGATAGGCCTGTTCGCCGCTGTAGCCCCACCTCTTGAGATACTCGACGGCGTTCAGGCAGGCCCTGCGGTAGGCCACCGTCGCGTCGAGGTAGTAGTTGGTGTCGGTGTCGTGGTCCACGGAGATCCCGATGAACGACAGGAACTCCGAATACCTCGGCTCCACGTTCCCCGGCATGAAGATCGGGTTCGTGCTGACGCCGTACTTCTCCATGCCGCCCTTGATGAGGTCGACGTGGAAGTCGATGTAGCCTCCCATCTCGATCGCGCCGCAGAAGGTGATCTCTCCGTCACCCTGGCTGAAGTGCAGGTCACCTCCGGACAGTTTGGCGTCGCGGACGTGGACCGGGTAGAAGACCCGGGCGCCGCGGGTGAAGTTCTTGATGTCGTGGTTGCCGCCGTTCTCCCTGGCGGGCACCGTACGCGCTCCTTCGGCGGCGATCCGCTGGGCCGCCTCGCCGCTCGCCGTGCCCGTGATGGCGTTGTCGGTCAGCGGCGGCAGGCCGAGCGGCGGGACCCGCTGCGGGTCGGTGTCGATGAGCTGCTGCTCGCGGCGGTTCCAGCTGCTCAGCATCTCGGCCGACGGCGCGGTGCCGAAGAGCCCCGGGTGGGTGATGCCGGTGAAGCGCACTCCCGGCAGGTGGCGGGAGGTCGCGACCTGGCCGTGGAAATCCCAGATCGCCTTGTAGGCGTCGGGGAAGTAGTCGGTCAGGAATCCGCCGCCGTTCGCCTTGGCGAAGACGCCGGTGTAGCCCCATCCCTGGCCTGGCACCTCCCCGACCTGCTGGGGAATCGGGCCGAGGTCGAGGATGTCGACGACGAGCAGGTCCCCTGGTTCGGCGCCCTCGACGCCGATGGGGCCGCTCAGCACGTGCGCGACGGTCAGGTCGACGTCGCGTACGTCGTTCGCCGAGTCGTTGTTGCCGATCTGCGAGTCGGTCCATTCCCGGCATTCCATCCGGAACTCGTCGCCGGGCCGTACCATCTCCGCCACCGGGACATCCGGGTGCCAGCGGTTGTGCCCCGGGACGTCCTGGTCGCGCATCGACTTCGACTGGTCGATCGAGAAAACTACCTTCGGCATGATGCCTGCCCTTCTCTTGTGCTGACTCCTTCCTGGCTGAGCGTGCTCCTCACCTCTCTTCCGCCTCGGCGGGCTCTGTCAGGTCCATCGCGGGCGGTGCCGGCGCTCGCCGTCCGGCCTCGCGGTGTCGTCCACCTCTTCCTGCGTCGCGCCCGCCGGCTCTCCGTGCCTGGTCAGCGGCCACAACACCGCGAACACGACCACGCCGAAGACGGCGAGGACGATCGCGTAGAGCCTGGTGTCGCGCCAGTACCCGGCCAGCGTCAGGAAGGCGGGGATCGCCGCCGTCACCCAGCCCTGGATCGCCGTGACCCAGCCGGTGTACCGGGTGATCCGCGTACGTTTCAGGCCGAGCAGGACGAAGAACAGCGCCCACAGGAACGACCAGTAGAGCCAGATGACGCCGAAGGCCGGGTCACCGAGGATGCGGAAGTTGGCGAAGGAGTATCCGAGCGCCATGATCGCCACGAAGAGCGAGAAATAGCCGACACCCGTGGTGTCGAAACCGCCGAGCAGGTTGATGCCCACGTAGAGATAGGTGAAGCCGAACAGGTAGATCCCCGACGCGCCGAGCACCACGGCGGTGTCGGCGGGGTTCAGGATGACCAGCACGGTGGGCGTGATGACCTGCAGCGCTCCGACGAACAGGTTGAACACGCCGGCCGCTCGCGGTTCGACCTTCCCGAGGAGCATCAGGCCGTTGAGGAACAGTACCGCCCCCACGTAGAGCAGTCCGACGGCTCCCATCACCGACACCTCCTCGTGTCAGTACAGGCGGTGCGCTCGCCGCACGTCACGACGCCGGCGAACGCAACGTCGCTGGCTGTTTCATGGCCGGGGCAGGCGCGACAACGCCGGGTGCGACGGCGGAGGCCGCCGCTGTCCCGTGGGCGTGCGCGTGACCACCTCGGGTGCTTCCCTGCTCTGCTCCTCCCGGGTCAGCGCGGCGGACACCGCCGGGGCGAGCCGGGCGAGGTGGGGTGCGGTGAACAGGCGGCGGGCCGGGGAACGGCACACCGGACACTCACGGGCCGCCTCGGCGGTCCCTATCGGCAGGCGCACCTCGAATTGCCCGCATTCCAGACAGCGGTAAGCATACGTTGCCATGAACTTCCCCGTTGCTGATCGGGATTCTTTTCACGGCACCACGCCACATGCGGCGCTATGCCCCATATATCCAGACAACCTCTGGCCTTTTCGCCCTGTCAAGGTGCATGCACGGTCCACACCCGCGCGAAAAAGCAGTGCAATACCCTTTCCATGCAGAAAAATGGCCGTCCCGTAGGACGGCCATGAATATGTCCGGCCGAACGCTAAAGCTTGCCCAGCGCCCGCGCCAGGATCGTGGCGGTCTTCGCGATGGTCGGGTTGTCGGTGGGCAGGCCCTTGGTGCGGTTGGTGTAGATCGACATGATGACGGGAGCGGCGCCCTTCTTGGGCCAGACGACCGCGATGTCGTTCCCGCCACCGAAGCCGTCGGAGTTGGTGCCGGTCTTGTCGGCCACCGTCCAGGACTTGGGCAGGCCGGCGCGGATGCGCTCACCGCCGGTCTTGTTCGCCAGCAGCCAGGCCAGCAACTGCCTGCGGTCCTTGGCGTGCAGCGCCCGCCCCACCGTGAGCACGCGCAGGTCCCGGCCCATGGCGGCGGGCGTGGTGGTGTCGCGCTTGTCCTTGGGGGTCCAGTCGTTCAGCTCGGGGTGCCACCGGTCCATCTGGGACGTCGTGTCCTTCAGCGTACGGAAGTACTTCGTCAGCCCCTTCGGCCCGCCGACCTGCTTGAGCAGCAGGTTGGACGCCGTGCCGTCGCTCATGGTGACAGCTGCCTCGCACAGCTGGGAGACGGTCAGGCCGTCCTTGACGTGCTTCTCGGTGACCGGCGAGTTGGGCTTCATGTCGGCGGCCGTCCACTTGATGAGCCGGTTCATCAGGCCCGGCTCGGAGGTGCGGGCCTTCTGCAACACCGCCGCGCAGAGGGGCGCCTTGAAGGTGGACAACATCGGGAAGCGCTCCCCCGCCCGGTACGTCACGGTCTTGCCGGTGGCGGTGTCCAGCGCGTACGCGCCGATCCTGCCTTTGAACGACACCTCCAGGCTGCGCAGGTACTTCTTGACCTGGCCGGCGGGGGGAACCGCCGCCTGCGCCGCCGGGGCCGTGGCCCCGCCGGCCAGGAGGGTGGCCGCCAGGGCGGACGCGATCGTACGGGTGCGGGCGTGACGCATGTCAGGTCCTCTGCTCGTCGGCTGTCGGCGCGCAAGGAGCCAAGCAGATGCGGCGACACGCTGTCTAATAGCGATACAGATCATCCGGCGATACCGGGCCCGATATACGCCGCGGTCAGGCGGGTGTTCCGCCGGGCCGCTCCCGCCGGACGACCATCGTCATCCCGGCGCCTTTCAGCTCCGCCGCCAGCGGACCTCGCCGCCGACGACGGTCGTCAGGACCTTGGCGCGCAGCACCGCGTCCGGCGACTCCCGGTAGGGGTCGGTGTCCACCGCGATGAAGTCGGCCAGCTTGCCGGGCACGAGGGTGCCCTTGCGCTCGTCCTCCCCCGCCGCGTGGGCCGCGCCCAGGGTGTGCGCGGTGATGGCCTCGGCCATGCTCAGCCGCTGCTCGGGCTGCCAGCCGCCGGAGGGCGTGCCGTCGGGGCGGGTGCGCGTGACCGCGGCGTGAAGCGCGGCGAACGGGTCGGGGTGCTCCACGGGGGCGTCGGAGCCGAAGGCGAGGGCGACACCGGCGTCCAGCATCCCGCGCCAGGCGTAGGACGCCACCTCGTGGCCGGCCAGCAGCGCGTCGACCAGATCGATGTCGCTGGTGCAGTGCACGGGCTGCATGGAGGCGGCGACGCCCAGCCGGGCCATCCTCGCCAGGTCCCCGGGCCGCAGGTGCTGGGCGTGCTCGATGCGGTGCCGCAGGCCGGACGTGCGGCCGATCGCCTCGTAGGCGTCGATGACCAGGCGGTTGGCGCGGTCGCCGATGGCGTGCGTGGCCACCGCGATGCCGGCGCCCGCGGCCCTGCCGAACAGCTTGACCAGCTCGTCGTACGGCGTGACCGCGATGCCGGCGTTGCCCTGGTCGCCGGCGAAGGGCTCGCTCATGTGGCAGGTGTGCGAGCCGAGCGCGCCGTCACTGAAGATCTTCACCGGCCCCGTGCGGAACCAGTCGTCGCCCTGCCCGGTACGGCGGCCCTCCTCGATGGCGGCCTCCAGGTGAGTCGCCGGGATCGCCTTGTGCACGCGCAGCTTCAGCCCGCCTGTCTCGCGCAGCTCCAGGTAGGCGGCCCGGCAGTCCTCGCCGTCGATGTCGTGCACGCTGGTCAGGCCGAGCGAGAGCAGGTCCTCCTGGGCGGCGCGGAGCAGGTCGGTCAGGTCGGCGGAGACCATGAGGTCGCGCAGCGGATATGACGCCGCCTCGCGCAGGATGCCGGTGGGCTCCCCGTCCGCGTCTCTGACGATCTCGCCGCCCACCGGGTCGGGGGTGCCCGCGTCGATGCCGACCAGGCGCAGGGCCGCGGAGTTGGCCCAGACCGTGTGGCCGTCGATGCTGGGCAGCGCGACCGGCAGGTCGGGGCAGACCGAGTCAAGGGCGTACCTGTCGGGCTGGGC
>NZ_SMLD01000062.1:0-47678 GCF_004352805.1 Nonomuraea mesophila | reverse complement strand
GCCCATGGTGCTCGAACTTCCCGTCCGGCTGGTCCTGTCGGGCGCCTGCGCGCTGGCTGTCGGAGGCAACGCAGGCGAAGCAGGCGCGGGCGGAGGAGGCGGTGGCGGCGTTCGGGGACGAGCTGACGATCACCAGTGTGCTCCTGGTGGACGAGTTCCAGCGGGCGAAGGGCAGCCAGGACCGCAGCCTCCTGCTGTCGTTCGCCGCCCGTCACAGGCACGCGCTGCACGGCGCGAAGGCGGCACGGCGGCTGGCCGGGCCGCCGCGCACGGTCCCGCGGACGACCCCTGCCGTCGCGGCCATGCAAAGGGCGGGCAGGGACGCGGCCCGCGTCCACGACGACCTGGTGGTGACCGACGGGCTCGACCGCTGCCTGGGCAGCCTACGCATCTCCGACCTGATCAGGCAGGTCAGCACGGCCCACGGCTGACGCCCTCCCGCGCGACCGGCCGGGAAGGACGCGCCTGCGACGGCCTTCCGGGTGCACGACCGGCCTTCCCTCAGCGACCGGGCCCCGGGCAGCGTCGTGCCCGGGGCCCGGTCGCGGAAGGTGTCAGAGGCGGCAGGCGTAGATGTCGGTGACCAGGATGGCCCGGGCGCCGATGTCCCAGAGCTCGTCCATCACCTGCTGGTGGCCTTGGCGCCGGACCATCGCCCGCACGGCCACCCACCCTTCGCGGTGCAGCGGGGAGACCGTCGGTCCCTCCATGCCGGGCGTGAGGGCGATGGCCTCCTCTATGCGCTCGGCGCGGATGTCGTAGTCCATCATGACGAAGTCGCGGGCGTGCACGACGCCCTGGAGGCGGCGTACGAGCTGGTCGCGGCCCTGTGTCTGCGGCGCGCTCTGCGGTTTGATCAGCACGGCCTCCGAGCGCATGATCGGCTCGCCGAACACCTCGAGGCCGACGTTGCGCAGGGTGGTGCCGGTTTCCACGACGTCGGCGACGGCGTCGGCCACGCCCAGGCGGATCGCGGTCTCGACGGCGCCGTCGAGTTTGATCACGCGGGCGTCCACGCCCTGGTCGGAGAGGTATTTGTCCAGCAGCCCCGTGTAGGAGGTGGCGATGCGCCGGCCGTCGAGGTCTTTGACCGACGACATCGTGCCCGCCATGGCGGCCAGCCGGAAGGTGGAGCCGCCGAAACCGAGCGGCATGATCTCCTCGGCCGGGGCGCCCGAGTCGATCAGCATGTCGCGGCCGGTGATGCCGGCGTCGAGAGTGCCCTCGCCGACGTAGACGGCGATGTCGCGGGGGCGCAGGAAGAACAGCTCGCAGCCGCTGGCCTCGTCGACCACCACGAGCTCTTTGCTGTCCCTGCGCGACCGGTAGCCGGCCTCTTTGAGCATGCTCTGGGCGGCCTCGCTGAGGGCGCCTTTGTTCGGTACTGCCAGACGCAGCATGTCAGGTCCTTGTCGTCTCTGTCGCTTCTCCAGGGCTTGCCGGTGACGGGCGCGTCGCGCCCTAGAGATGCTTGTAGACCTGGTCGAGCCCGATGCCCTTGGCGATCATGAGCACCTGCACGTGGTAGAGCAGTTGTGAGATCTCCTCGGCGGCTCTGTCGTCCGACTCGTGCTCGGCGGCCATCCAGCTCTCGGCGGCCTCCTCGACGACCTTCTTGCCGATGGCATGGACGCCGGCGTCGAGCGCGGCCACGGTGCCCGAGCCCGCGGGCCGGGTCATGGCTTTCTCTGACAGCTCGGCGAACAGCTCTTCGAAGGTCTTCATGGTCTCTCTCGTCGATAGGCTGACGTGCCTGTCAAGCCTAGTCTGCGTCAGGCACTGGCGCTGCCCGGTGTCCGCCACGCGGGACGCTTGCCCGCTCGGAGAACGGCGCTGCCCGCCGCACCTGGGCAGGTGCGGCGGGCAGCGGTGATGGCGAACGGGCGTCAGCGCTCGTAGCGGCGGTAGCCGCCCTTGCCGCGCTCCCCCGAGCGGAAGCCGTCACGCGGCCCACGCTCGTCGGAGCGGCCGCCGCCGGAGCGGTAGCCGTCGCGCGAGCCCGTGGCGGCGCGGTCGTCGGAGCGGTAGCCGCGCTCGCGGTCGGCCGAGAACGGGCGGCCGCGGTCGGGGGCGTAGCGGGGCCCCGTGCCGGCGCGGTCGTCGGAGCGGAACCCGCCCCGCTGGCCGCGGTCGTCCTGGCGGGCGGCGGGACGGTCGTCGGAGCGGTAGCCGCCGCGCGGCCTGCCGTCACGGGAGTCCTGGCCGCGGCTGAAGGGCCGCTCGCCCTCGGCGTGCCGGCGCGGACGCCGGTCGCCGTCGAACTCCCTGCGCGGGCCGCGGTCGTCACCCGACGCGAACGGCCGCTCGCCGCCCTGGTCGCGGCGGCTGTCGTGGCGGCGCGGACGCCGGTCGCCGTCGAAGTCGCGGCGCGGGCGGCGGCCACGGCGCTCGGAACCGTTGTGGCCGCCGTCACGGCGGGGCCGCAGCGGCTTGCGCACGTCGGGCTCCCAGACGGGAACGGGCTCGCCGCTCGGCGTGCGGGCCCCGGTCACCTCGGCGAGCCTGGGGTGGCCCGGAGTGACCTTCAGGCGGAACGGGTGGATGCCGGCGCGCCGGGTGAGCGCGTCGGTCGAGCGCCGCTCGTTGGGCAGCACCAGCGTCACCACGGTGCCCTTCTCGCCGGCGCGGGCCGTACGGCCGCCCCTGTGCAGGTAGCTCTTGTGGTCCTGCGGCGGGTCGACGTGCAGCACCAGGCTGATGTTGTCGACGTGGATGCCCCGCGCCGCGACGTCGGTGCAGACGAGCACGCCGATCGAGCCCTCGCGGAACTCGGCGAGGATGCGGGTGCGCTGGTTCTGGCGCTTGCCGCCGTGCAGGCCGCCCGCCTTGACGCCGACCCTGGCCAGCTGCTTGCACAACCGGTCGACGCCGTGCTGGGTGCGGACGAAGATGATCGTACGGCCCTCGCGGTTGGCGATGGCGGCCGTGACGTCGAACTTGTCGTCGCGCGTGACCTGCATCACGTGGTGCTCCATGGTGTCGACCGGGGAGGTCGCGGGGGCCACGGAGTGGGTGATCGGGTCCTTCAGGAAACGCCGCACCAGCTTGTCGACGTCGCCGTCGAGCGTGGCCGAGAACAGCAGCCGCTGCCCGTCGGCCGGCGTCTGCGCGAGCAGCTCGGTGACGACGGGGAAGAAGCCGAGGTCGCACATGTGGTCGGCCTCGTCGAGAACGCTGACCTCGACCTCCGACAGGGAGCACTCGCCCTGCCTGATCAGGTCGCCCAGGCGGCCGGGGGTGGCGATGACCACGTCGACGCCGCGCCGCAGCGCCTCGATCTGCTTGCCCATGGACATGCCACCGACGACGACCTTCATGCGCAGCCCGAGGCCGCGGCCGAGAGGTTCGAGGGCGTCGTGCACCTGGAGGGCCAGCTCGCGGGTCGGCACGAGGATCATGGCCTTGGGCCTGCCGGGGGCGGGCCGCACGCCCGCGATGCGGGCCATGGTGGGAAGACCGAAGGCGAGCGTCTTGCCGGAGCCGGTCTGGCCGCGGCCGAGCACGTCATGGCCGGTGAGCACGTCGGGGATCGTCGCGCTCTGGATGGGGAAGGGGCTGTCGAAGCCCAGCTTGGCCAGCCCGTTGACGAGCGGCTTCGGCAGGCCGAGCAGCTCGAACTCGGAGGGGCCAGGCTCGGGAGTGGTCTCGCCGAGCTCGGGCATGACAGCGTCAAGCATGGTCACGAAAGTCGTGCCTTTCCGTCGAAGTGGCGCGTCACTTCTGCGAAAGGACGAGCCGGGACGTACGGCGCTGGCCGTACACGTTCAAGGGCACCCGCCGTCGGAGCGGGTCGAGAATGAGGGGGACACACCGGGGCACCGGCCGCAGCGGCGCTAGACGCGCAATGAGACGTCAGGTGCGTTTGGTGCCAACACCGGGATGTTATCGGATATTCCCCGGATGGGTCCGGACCTTCCAGAACCCGCCCTGGCACACACACTGAAACGGCCGACGCTTTACGCCAGCCGCAACAGCAGAAAAGATCAGACGTTAAAGCCTAGCATACGCAGTTGCTCACGGCCCTCGTCGGTGATCTTGTCGGGCCCCCATGGCGGCAGCCAGACCCAGTTGATCTTGACATCGGAGACCATGCCCTCCAGCGCGGAGTGGGCCTGGTCCTCGATGACGTCGGTCAGAGGACAGGCCGCGCTGGTCAGCGTCATGTCGATGGTCGCCACCACCTGCCCGTCGTCCGACGGGTCGAGATTGAGCCCGTAGACCAGGCCCAGATCGACCACGTTGATGCCGAGCTCGGGGTCGACGACGTCCTTGAGCGCCTCCATGACCTCGTCAACGTTCGTGTCACCCTGGAAGCCGGTCGGGGTCTCCACTGGCTTGCTCATGACACCTCCTTCGCCGTCGTGAGTGAACCACCGGGTCGCATCGTGCCTTCGTTCCGCTCACTCACGTGGCAGCGCTCCTCACTACAGCGTCCTTGTAAGCCATCCAGGAAAGCAACGCACACTTGACACGCGCCGGGAACTTGGCGACGCCCGCGAACGCGACCGCGTCGCCGAGCACCTCCTCGTCGGCCTCCACCTGACCCCTGCCCTGCATGAGCCGGGTGAACTCGTCGACCACGGAGAGGGTCTCCTCGACCGTCGAGCCGGTGGTCAGCTCGTGCAGCACCGACGCGGCCGCCTGGCTGATGGAACAGCCCTGCCCGTCGTAGGAGACGTCCAGGATCGTGCCGGCGTCGCCCACCTTGACCCTGAGCGTGATCTCGTCGCCGCAGGTCGGGTTCACGTGGTGAACCTCGGCGTCGTACGGCTCGCGCAGTCCCCGCCCCTGCGGGTGCTTGTAGTGCTCCAGGATCAGCTCCTGGTACATCGACTCGCCGATCATGGCTATGCGAACACCTTCTGAACGTGATGGAGGCCGCGCACCAGGGCGTCGATCTCGCCCGTGGTGTTGTACAGGTAGAAAGACGCTCGCGTGGTCGCCGGTATTCCGAAGCGCAGATGCAGGGGGCGCGCGCAGTGGTGCCCCACGCGTACGGCGACGCCGAAGTGGTCGTCGAGGATCTGCCCCACGTCGTGCGGGTGGATACCCTCGAGCGTGAACGACAGTGTGCCGCCGCGCCCCTCGGTCGTGTCAGGGCCGATGAGACGAAGACCGGGCAGCTCGCGCAGGGCGTCGAGCGCGTAGGCCGTCAGCGTGCGCTCGTGGGCCTCGATGGCCTCCATGCCGACGCCGGTGAGGTAGTCGACGGCCGCGCCGAGCCCGATGGCCTCGACGATCGGCGGCGTGCCCGCCTCGAACTTGTGCGGCACGGGCGCGTACGTCGAGCGGTCCATCCAGACCGCCTCGATCATCTCGCCGCCGCCCAGGAACGGGGGCATCGCGTCGAGCACCTCGGCCCTGCCCCACAACACGCCGATGCCCGAGGGGCCGACCATCTTGTGGCCGGTGAAGGCCACGAGGTCGGCGCCGAGCCGGGACACGTCCACCGGGTGGTGCGGCACGGACTGGGAGGCGTCGAGCAGGACGAGCGCGCCCATCTCGTGGGCCCGCGCGGCCACCTCGGCGACCGGGTTGACGGTGCCGAGCACGTTGGACTGGTGGGCGATCGAGACGATCTTCGTCCGCTCGGTGATGACGCCCGGGTCGTAGTCGAGCCGCCCGTCGTCGGTGACCCCGAACCACTTCAGCGTCGCGCCCGTACGCTGCACGAGCAGCTGCCACGGGACGATGTTGGAGTGGTGTTCCATCTCGGAGATGACGATCTCGTCGCCGGGGCCGAGCGTGAAGCGGGGATCGGTGACGGCCGGGTTGCCGAAGGAGTAGGCGACCAGGTTGAGCGCCTCGGAGGCGTTCTTGGTGAAGACCACCTCGTCGCGCGAGGGCGCCCCGATGAAGCCCGCGACCTTGTCACGCGCGCTTTCGTAGGCGTCGGTGGACTCGGCACCCAGCAGGTGCATGGCCCGGCCGACGTTGCTGTAGTGGATCGCCAGGTGCTCGCGCATGGTGTCGATGACCTGGTTGGGCTTCTGCGAGGAGTTGCCCGAGTCGAGGTAGACGAGCGATCGCCCGTCGGGCAGCTCGCGGGAGAAGACCGGGAAGTCCTTCCTGATCTTCTCCACGTCCAAGCCGTCGTAGGTCATGCAGACGCCTTCGTGTACTGCTCGTAGCCCTCCGACTCGAGCTTGTCGGCCAGTTCGGGGCCGCCCTCCTCGACGATCCTGCCGCCCGCGAAGACGTGCACGAAGTCGGGCTTCACGTACCGCAGGATGCGCGTGTAGTGGGTGATCAGCAGCACGCCGGTCTCGCCGGTGGCGCGGAAGCGGTTGATGCCCTCCGAGACCACGCGCAGCGCGTCGACGTCGAGGCCGGAGTCGGTCTCGTCGAGCACCGCGATCTTCGGCTTGAGCAGCTCGAGCTGGAGGATCTCGTGGCGCTTCTTCTCGCCGCCGGAGAACCCCTCGTTGAGGTTGCGCTGGGCGAAGGCCGCGTCGATGGCCAGCCCGTCCATGCCGCTCTTCAGGTCCTTGGCGAACTGGCGCAGCTTGGGCGCCTCGCCCTGGATGGCGGTGACCGCCGAGCGCAGGAAGTTGGAGACCGACACGCCCGGGACCTCGACGGGGTACTGCATGGCCAGGAACAGGCCCGCGCGGGCTCGCTCGTCGACCGACAGCTCCAGCAGGTCGACGCCGTCGAGCAGCACCTCACCGCCGGTGATGGTGTATTTCGGGTGGCCGGCGACCGCGTAGGCGAGGGTCGACTTGCCCGAGCCGTTGGGGCCCATGATGGCGTGGGTCTCGCCGGACTTCACGGTCAGGTTGACGCCGCGCAGGATTTCCTTGTCCTCGACGGCGACCTTGAGGTCACGGATCTCTAGGGTGGACATGTCTTTATGACTCCTTCGAGAGCGAGACGAGGACGTCATCGCCGTCGATCTTGACTGTGTATACGTTCACGGGCCGGGTCGCGGGCGGCCCCGTGGGCTTGCCCGTACGGACGTCGAAGCACGAGCCGTGCAGCCAGCACTCCAGCGTGCCGTCGTAGACCTCGCCCTCGCTGAGCTTGACCTCGGCGTGGGAGCAGACGTCGTGCAGGGCGAAGACCTCCCCGCCCTTGCGTACGAGCGCGACCGGCGTCTCCCCCACCTCGACGCCGAGCACCCCGCCGTCGGGGATGTCGTCGAGCGCGCACACCTTCTCGAATGCGGTCATCGGGCCAGCTCCGCCTCCACCGCGTTGAGCACACGCTCGCGGATCTCCTCGACCTCGATCCTCTCGATGAGCTGGCCGAGGAAGCCCCTGATGACCAGGCGGCGGGCCTCGTCGTAGGGGATGCCGCGGGCCTGGAGGTAGAAGATGTGCTCGTCGTCGAGGCGGCCGGAGGCGGAGGCGTGCCCCGCTCCCGCGACCTCGCCGGTGAGGATCTCCAGGTTGGGCACCGAGTCGGCGCGCGCGCCGTCGGTGAGGATGAGGTTGCGGTTGAGCTCGTAGGTGTCGGTGCCCTCGGCCTCGACCCTGATGATCACGTCGCCGATCCAGACGGCGTGCGCCTCCTCGCCCTGCAGCGCGCCGCGGTAGTCGACGTTGCTCTTGCAGTTGGGCTGCGAGTGGTCGACGAGCAGGCGGTGCTCCAGGTGCTGGCCGGCGTCGACGAAGTAGACGCCCGACAGGTCGGCGTCGCCGCCGGGAGCGGTGTAGGACACGCTGGGCGACAGGCGTACGAGGTCGCCGCCGAGCGTCGCCACGAAGCTGCGGAAGGTGGAGTCCTTGGCCAGCTGGGCGTGGTGGTGCGAGACGTGGACCGCGTCGTCGTCCCAGTCCTGCAGGCTGACGACCTTGAGCGTGGCGCCGTCGCCGACGACGAACTCGACGTTGTCGGCGTAGACCGCGCTCCCGTGGTGCTCGATGATCACCACGGCCTCGGCGAGCGGCTCGACCTTGACCACGACGTGGCCGTAGGTGGCGCCGTCGAGGCCGCCGCCGCGCACTTCGACGCGGATCGGCTCCTCCGGCGTGGCCTCCTTGGGCACGGTCACGACCAGCGCCTTCTCGAAGGCCGTGTAGGCCTGCGCGCTGACCCGGTCGGCCGGCACGTAGGCCTGACCGATGCGGGGGTCGCCGCGCCCCACCCACTCGGCGGTGACCCCGGCCGGTGTGGTGACCTGGGTGAGCGTCTGGCCGGTGACCTCGGCCTTGCCGTTGTGCAGCCCCTTCAGGCGCGAGAGCGGCGTGAACCGCCACGCCTCCTCGCGCCCCGTCGGGACGGCGAAGTCGGCCAGGTCGAAGGACGCCTTCTCATGCAGGGTCGACAGGGGCTTCTCGTTCAGGCCCATCAGCCGACGGCTCCTTCCATCTGCAGCTCGATCAGCCGGTTGAGCTCGAGGGCGTATTCCATGGGCAGCTCGCGCGCGATCGGCTCGACGAAGCCGCGCACGATCATGGCCATCGCCTCGTCCTCGTCGAGCCCGCGGCTCATGAGGTAGAAGAGCTGGTCCTCGCTCACCTTGGAGACCGTGGCCTCGTGCCCCATCGAGACGTCGTCCTCGCGGACGTCGACGTAGGGGTAGGTGTCGGAGCGGCTGATCTGGTCGACGAGCAGCGCGTCGCACTTGACGGTGCTGGCGCTGCCGTGGGCGCCCTCCTCGATCTGCACGAGACCGCGGTAGGAGGTGCGGCCGCCGCCGCGCGCCACCGACTTGGAGATGACGCTGGAACTGGTGTGGGGCGCCAGGTGCACCATCTTGGAGCCGGCGTCCTGGTGCTGGCCCTCGCCGGCGAACGCGACGCTCAGCGTCTCGCCCTTGGCGTGCTCGCCCATGAGGTAGACGGCCGGGTATTTCATCGTCACCTTGGAGCCGATGTTGCCGTCGACCCACTCCATGGTCGCGCCCTCGTAGGCCACGGCGCGCTTGGTTACCAGGTTGTAGACGTTGTTGGACCAGTTCTGGATGGTCGTGTAGCGGCAGCGCGCGTTCTTCTTCACGATGATCTCGACGACCGCGCTGTGCAGCGAGTCGGAGGAGTAGATCGGCGCGGTGCAGCCCTCGACGTAGTGCACGTAGCTGTTCTCGTCGACGATGATCAGCGTGCGCTCGAACTGGCCCATGTTCTCGGTGTTGATCCGGAAGTAGGCCTGCAGCGGGATCTCGACCTCGACGTTCGGCGGCACGTAGATGAACGAGCCACCGGACCACACGGCGGTGTTGAGTGCGGCGAACTTGTTGTCGCCCACCGGGATGACCGAGCCGAAGTACTCCTTGAAGAGCTCCTCGTGCTCCTTCAGGCCCGTGTCGGTGTCGACGAAGATGACGCCCTTCTCCTCGAGGTCCTCACGGATCTTGTGATAGACGACCTCGGATTCGTACTGGGCGGCGACACCGGCGATGAGGCGCTGCTTCTCCGCCTCGGGGATGCCGAGCTTGTCGTAGGTGTTCTTGATGTCGGTGGGGAGCTCGTCCCAGGACGTGGCCTGCTTCTCGGTCGAGCGCACGAAGTATTTGATGTTGTCGAAGTCGATGTCCGTGAGGTCGGAGCCCCAGGTCGGCAGCGGCTTCTTGTCGAACAGGCGGAGGCCCTTCAGGCGAAGGTCGAGCATCCACTCCGGCTCGCTCTTGAGCGCGGAGATGTTGCGGACGACCTCCTCGGACAGGCCACGCCTGGCCGTCGAACCGGCGGCATCCGAGTCGGACCAGCCGAACTTGTAATTCCCGAGGCCTTCCAGCTCCGGGCGGTCGGTGACAGTCACCTTCCGGTCTCCTTGCTCTTGTCTCTATGTGCGGAATCGCCCAGCGTCTGCGGGCTCACATGTGTCGTGCAGACCCCGTCGCCGTGGGCGATCGTGGCCAGGCGCTGCACCGGGACGCCGAGCAGCTGCGCGAACGCCTCCGTCTCGGCCTCACACAGCTGCGGGAACTCCGCCGCCGCGTGTGCCACCGGGCAGTGATGCTGACAGAGCTGGTCGCCGCCGGACTTGGCCTTGCTGGCCGAGGCGGCGTACCCCTCCGCCGACAGCGCCTGCGCCAGCACCTGCACGCGCTGGTCCGCCGGCACCGTCCGCATGACCGGCTCCAGCCGCTTCAGCAGGCTCGAGACCTGCGAGCGGGCGAAGTCGGCCACAGCTTCGTCGCCCATGCGCTCGGCCAGGAAACGCAGCGCGCTCCCGGCCAGGTCGTCATAGGCGTGCTCGAAAGCACTGCGCCCCGCGTCGGTGATGGCGAACAGCTTGGCCGGCCGCCCGCGACCGCGCTGTCCGCGCGGGCGCGCCATGCGAGGCTCGATCATCCCGTCGGCCAGCAGCACGTCGAGGTGGCGGCGGACGGCGGCGGGTGTGAGCCCGAGCCGCTCGCCGAGCGCCCCGGCCGTGACGGGACCACGCTCCAGAATCAGCCTGGCGACACGGGCGCGCGTGCCGCGCTCGCTGCCGGGCTCACTCAGGTGCATGTTTTTCACAACATCAGTGTGCCGTAATTCCTTCCCGCTGCACAAACGGATCCCGGAACCGGGTGGAATGCAATTACTCACGCAGGGTAGGCTTACCTAACTTGCGGGCGGCCCAGGGCGGCGAAGATCACGGCCGAGCCGGAGATGAGCCCCAGCATGACACAGGCCATGGGCACGGCACTGCCGGATCCCACCAGGCCGACCAGCGGGGCCGCGACCGCGCCAAGCGCGAACTGCAGCACGCCGAGCAGCGCCGACGCGCTGCCCGCCACCTGCGAGGGTTGCGAGGCCAGCGCCAGCGCGCCGGTGCCCGGCAGCACCAGGCCCTGGCCGAGCATGATGACGAACAACCCGGCGACGATGTACCACAGACCGAACCCGGCGAGCGCGGCCGCCAGCAGCAGCGCGGCCCCCGTCAGTCCGATGGCCAGGCCGATGAGCACCAGCCGCGCCGGGAGCACCCGTCCCGCCAGCCGGCCGCCCAGCTGGGCCGTGACGGTGAGCGCGATCGCGTTGAGCCCGAAGATGAGGGAGTACTGCTGTGGCGTGGCGCCGTACACCTCCTGGAGGACGAACGGCGAGCCGGAGATGTAGCTGAACATCGCCCCGAACGCCAGCCCGGCCGTCAGGGCGGAGCCCATGAACGGGCGGTCGCGCAGCAGCCGCCAGAACGTGCGCACGGTGTGCCTGAGCCCGCCGCCCTCCCGCTCGGACGCGGGCAGCGTCTCGCGCACGCCCGCCAGCACGGCCACCAGCAGCACCGCGCCGATGAGGCTGAGCACCACGAACACGCCCCGCCACGAGGTGAACGCCAGTAGCTGGGCGCCCGCGATCGGCGCCAAAATGGGAGCCAGGCCGCTGACCAGCATGAGGGTGGCGAAGATGCGGGCGATGGCGGCGCCGTCGTACAGGTCGCGCACGACCGCGCGCACGATGACCAGCGCCGCGCCGCCCAGGATGCCCTGCAGCAGCCGGAACGCGATCAGCATGGGCACCGACGGCGCGAACGCGCACAGCAGCGAGGCCAGCATGAACCCGGTCACGCCCACCACCAGCGGCACCCTCCTGCCGCGTACGTCGCTGACCGGCCCGGCGATCACCTGGCCGACGGACACGCCGATGAGGCAGGCGGTGAGGGTGAGCTGCACCTGCGCGGGGACGCTGAGCATCTCGGAGGTGATGGCGGGCAGCGCGGGCAGGTACATGTCGATGGACAGCGGCCCGATCGCCGACAGCGCCCCGAGGATCACCAGCAGCAGGCCGCGGCGGCTCTTCCGCTCATGAACGACGACGGCGGACGTGGCTTCTGCCACGGACATGTGCGCCCCTTTCCCTCGCAGACCGATGGCCCCACGAGGCCGAAGCATCCAACCAGGATCCGCTCCTCCGAATTCCCGGTTATCAGATATTTCTTGACAATCCCATGACCCGGACAAGGAACACCGATCGGGCCGTACTCACCTGCGGCGGGGACCGCCTACCGCAGTCCCTAAACTCGTGGCATGGACTCCCCAGCCGTCGAGATCATCGACCTGGTCAAACGTTACGGCGGCACCACCGCCGTCGACGGCCTCACGCTCCGCGCCGAACGCGGGGCGGTCACCGCGGTCCTCGGCCCCAACGGCGCGGGCAAGACGTCCACGGTGGAGATCTGCGAGGGGTTCCGCGAGGCCGACGCGGGCACGGTCAGGGTGCTCGGCCTGGCGCCCGCGCGGCCCGAGCTGCGCCCGCGGGTGGGGGTCATGCTGCAGGCGGGCGGCGTGCCGCCGGCGATGCGCTGCGCCGAGTGGCTGCGTCTCGTCTCGCGCTTCTACGCCCGCCCGCTCGACGCCGGCGCGCTGCTCGCCCGGCTGGGGCTGACGGAGCACGTACGCACGCCCTACCGGCGGTTGTCGGGCGGGCAGCAGCAGCGCCTGTCGCTGGCCGCGGCCGTCGTCGGGCGGCCGGAGCTGGTCTTCCTCGACGAGCCGACGGCCGGGCTCGACCCGCAGGCCAGGCACGCCTGCTGGGAGCTGGTCGGCGAGCTGCGCGGCGCGGGCGTGTCCGTCGTGCTGACCACCCACCACATGGACGAGGCCGAGCGGCTGGCCGACCACGTGGCGATCATCGACAGGGGGCGGGTGGTGGCCGAGGGCAGTCCCGCCTCGCTCACCGGCGCCGAACGCCAGCTGCGCTTCAGGGCGCGGCCGGGGCTGGCGCTGGAAGAGCTGCTCAACGCGCTGCCCGCGGGCAGCGCGGCCAAGGAGTCGCCCGCCGGCCACTACATCATCGAGGGCCTGGTCGGGCCCGAGCTGCTGGGCACGGTGACGGCCTGGTGCGCCTCCGAGGGCGTCACCGCCGACGACCTGCGCATCGAGCGCCGCACCCTCGAAGACGTGTTCCTTGAGCTGACCGGCAGGGAGCTGCGATGACCGCTGTGCCGTCACCCGCTGGAGGCGCGATGACCACGCTCGACCTCACCCCCGCGCCCGGTGCGGCGCCGTTCCCGCGCATGGTGTTCGCGCAGGCGTGCGCCGAGGTCCGCGCGACCCTCCGCAACGGCGAGCAGCTGGCGCTCACCCTGGTGCTCCCCGTGCTGCTGCTGGTGGGGTTCTCGATGATGCCGCTGATCGACGTGGGCGGCAGCCGGGTCGACTTCCTGACGCCCGGCGTGCTGGCGCTGGCCGTCATGTCCACGGCGTTCACCGGCCAGGCCATCGCGACGGGGTTCGAACGCCGCTACGGCGTGCTGAAGCGGCTGGGCGCGACGCCGCTGTCCAGAGCCGGTCTCATGCTCGCCAAGACGGCGGCCGTCGTGGCCGTGGAGGTCGTCCAGGCCGTCGTGATCGTGACCGTGGGGCTGGCGCTGGGGTGGCGGCCGCAGGGTTCGTTCCTGAGCGCGGCGCTGCTCATCGTCGCCGGCACGGCCGCCTTCAGCGGCCTGGGGCTGCTCATGGCGGGCACACTGCGCGCCGAGGCGACGCTGGCCGCCGCCAACCTCGTCTACCTGGTGCTGCTGGGCGCCGGCGGGGTGATCTTCCCGCTGTCGAAGTTCCCCGAGGGCATCCGGCCGGTGCTGGAGATCCTGCCGATCTCGGCGCTGACCGGCGGGCTGCGCTCGGTGCTGGCCCAGGGCGCGGCGCTGCCGCTCGTCCCGCTGGCCGTGCTGGCGGCCTGGGCGGTGCTGTCGCTGGGGCTGGTCTCACGCACCTTCCGCTGGGAGTGAGCCCGAGGCCCCGGAGGGGTGACGGCAGGCCTGGGCACGAACCGGCCTGCCGGGGTTCATTCGGGTTGCGGCTGGGGCGCTGCGGCGCTGAGGGCTCCGTAGCGGCGCCGCGCGAGGGCGGCCACCACGGTCAGCGGCACGGCCGCGCCCGCCGCCAGGCCGAACAGCAGCCCGTACCTCCCGTGGTCGGCCAGCGGCCCGCCCGCCCAGGACGCCACCGCGCTGCCCACGAACAGCGCCGAGGCGAAGAACGCGATCGTCGTCCCCCTGGCCTGCGGCACCACCGAGGTGGCCCACGTCTGCAACGACGAGTGCAGGAACGACCAGCCGCCGCCGAGCAGCAGCGCCGTCACGGCCACGGTCGGCAGGCTCACGTGCACGGTCACGATCGCGAAGCCGGCGCACAACTGCGCGCCGCCCACCGTCATCAGCACGGGCGGGGACCAGCGGCCCACCAGCCGCTTGACGACCTTGGACAGCGCCCACAGGCCCAGGCCGTACGCGGTGATGGCGAGCCCCGCCACGGCCGCGGCGAACCCGGCGTGCTCCAGCGCGGTGGCCAGGAAGGGCATGACGCCGAGCAGGATTGCGCCCTCGACGAACGCCAGCCCGAACACCAGCAGCGCCCATCCGTGCCCGAGCACCGCCCCCAGGTAGCGGCCCATGCCGCGCGCGCCGGCGGCACGGGGCGGCTCGGGCAGCGAGCGCAGCGCGACCGCGCAGGCCAGCGCGCACGCGGCGGGCACCAGGAACGCCACCCTCCAGTGCAGGAGACCGGCGATCACGCCGCCGACGCCGGTGGCCAGGGCGGTGCCGAGCGAGGCGGCGGCCATCAGGTCCGTGAGCGCGCGCTGCCGCACCGACGCCCTGACCGTGTCGCCCACGTACGTCAGGCCGGTGGGGATGACCGCGCCGAAGCAGGCGCCGGCGACGATCCTCGCCGCCACCAGCGCCCCGAGCACGGGCATGAGGGCGGAGACCAGGCCCGCCAGCGCCGCGCCGAGCAGCGCCGCGCGCATCACCCGCACCCGGCCGAACCGGTCCGACAGCAGCCCCCACAGCGGCTGGGACAGCCCGTAGGCCAGGTAGTAGCCGCTGGCGGCGGTGACGGACGCCGACAGGGACACCCCGAGGTCGGCGGCGATCACCACGAGCATGGGGGTGACGGCGAAGCGGTCGAAGCTGCTGACGAACGACGACACGGACAAGGCGGGCGGCGGCCGCTCGGTGCTCACGGTGAGGTCAGGGGCTTTCATTGGTCCAAGGTTCGTTTGCCTAACTAAAAGATCGAGTATCACTCTAAATGGGGCATGTCGGGAGGGTCCGCGCGGCCGCCCCGAGGCCCTTCCACCCGGCGGCGAGCCGCCCAGCGTAGTTGGACAACTACTGCAGAGAACTGGCACGGTGTCCTGATGCGGTTTGTCAGGGGATTTGTCGCGGTCCTGTCAGTCGTGGTCGGTTGCCTGGCGGCGGTCGCCGCCGTACCCGTGCGGTGGGCCGACGGCCAGTTGCAGACGGACGCGTACGCGACCACGGTGGCTCCGCTCCTGCAGGACCAGGAGCTGCAACGCCTGCTGGCCAACACCGCCTTCGACGCGGCCGGCGCGAAGGGCTACGCGGTTCCGCGCCGGTGGAAGGACCGTGTCCACACCGAGATGGCCACCATCCTCGCCACACCGCAGGCGCGGCAGCTGTGGCTGGACGCGAACCTCGCGGCGCGCGATCTCGTCGTGGACGGCACCGGCAGCACGATCGTGGTCGACACCGGCGACCTGATCGGCTACGTACGCGAGCGGCTCAAGGCCCTCGGCGTCGCCCTGCCACGGACGCCGAGCCAGGCCGACACCGAACTCACGCTGGCCGACTCACCCCAGATCGCTCAGGTCAGGGAGTCCGTCCGGCTGCTGCACACGCTGGCCGTCGTCCTGCCGCTGGCCGCGCTCGGCGCGCTGGCGCTCGCCGTCCTGGTCGCACGGCGGCGGTTCGCGACGCTGGCGTCGGCCGGCTTCGCGGTCGCCCTCGGCATGGGCGGCGCGATGGTCGCGCTGGGCATCGGCAGGGATCGGCTGCTCGGCACCGGCGCGCTCGCGGCCGACGAGGCGACCGGCGCACTGGCGGCGGCGGTCTACGGCGCGTTCGGCGGCTCCCTGCGCGCGGACCTGCTGACCGCGCTGGTGGCCGCGGCCGTCGTCGGCGCGGCGGGGGTGGCGGCGGCCCTCGTGGTCCCGCTGCTTCGCCGCCGTTCCGGCGCCGCGGACCCACCACCCGGCACAGAGGCGTACGGGGTGGCGCACGAGGCGCCCGCGCAGGCGGGGTACGGGCAGCCGTACGGGCAGCCGTACGGGCCGGGCCCCCGCGAACCGCGGCCCTCGCACTCGGGCTCCGGCCGGGAACGACGCTAGCGACGACCTCCCCGCCGCCCGCGCTCGGCTCGACGGCTGCGGCGGTCCGCGTCATGGACACCTGGGCGATGGCTACCATGTGAGCCGGATATCGACTGGAGAATCCACCCGAACCTGGCAGGTCAGCCCGGCCCCAGGGTGGCGTCCAGCTCCGGATTCGATCACCTGTACTCTCAGGGTTGCCCTGCTCACAGCCGAGGAGTCTCGTGTCCTTCGCCCTCGACGACCCGTTCGACCGCCGCCCCGGCCTGGCCGGGCCGGGCGGCGTGCTGCGCGCGGCCGCCGACTCGATCCCGCCGTCGAGCCTCGTCCTGCTGGGGATCTTCTCCGTGCAGCTCGGCGCCGGATTCGCCAAGGAACTGTTCGCGGCGCTGCCGCCGAGCGCGGTGGTGTTCCTGCGCATCGCGGCGGGGGCGCTCATCATGGGCCTGTTCGTCAGGCCGCGGCTCAAGGGGCTGACACGGGCCGACTGGGCGGTGGGCGCCGGCTTCGGCGCGACGCTCGCGCTGATGAACCTGAGCTTCTACGAGGCCCTGTCGCGGCTGCCGATGGGCATCGCCGTGGCCGTCGAGTTCCTCGGGCCCCTGGGCGTGGCGGTGGCGGCCTCCCGGCGCAGGCTCGACCTGCTGTGGGTGAGCCTGGCCGGCGCGGGCGTCGTGCTGCTCGCGCCGTGGGGGCAGTCGGCGTCGGTGAGCTGGGCGGGAATCGCCTTCGCGATGCTGGCGGGAGCGTGCTGGGCCGGATACATCCTGCTGTCGGCCGCGGCCGGGCAACGGTTCCCGGGCACGAGCGGGTTGTCGTTCGCGATGATCGTGTCGGTGGTGCTGATCGCGCCCGTCGGGGTCACGACCGGCGGGGCGGACCTTCTCCAGCCGGAGCTGCTGCTGATCGGGCTGGGCGTGGGGCTGCTGTCGTCGGTGATCCCCTATTCGCTGGAGCTGCAGGCGCTGCGGCGCATGCCCAAGCGGGTGTTCGGCATCCTCATGAGCATGGAGCCGGCCGCGGCGGCGCTGGTCGGCGTGCTGCTGCTCAGCGAGTTCCTGCACGTGCAGCAGTGGGCGGCGATCCTGTGCATCGTGACCGCGAGCCTCGGCTCGACGCGGATGGCCGGCCGCGGGAACAAGCGCGGCGGATGAGGCCGGCGCCGGGCTACGCCGGGCCTGTTACGCCGGGCCTGTAAGGACAGGACGGGCCTGTAAGGACGGGCCGCCGCGCGCCCGTGGGATGGGGTCTCGGGCGCGCGGCGGGGGGCTCGGCCTCGGTGGGCGGGGTGTGCCGAGCCCGGTGAAGGTCAGCGGAGTGCGGGAGTCCGCTTGACCAGGCTGACGCCACCGCCTGGCAGCGGGGGTGGCGTGGTCCGGTGGTCCGATGGACCGGAACGACGGGGCAGCCGGGCGCCCGCGCGAGGCGCCGCTCAGCCGGCCCGCATCGAGGGTACCTCGATCGAAGAGCCCGCGATCCCTAAATATCGGAACTTACCGCTCGGATCGCGAACCGACCCGCTTCGGACCAGTCAGTGTTCGGCCCAGATCCCGCGTACGTGGCCGATGTGCTCCTCCATGATCTGGCGCACGGCGGCGGCGTCGCCGCTCTTGAGCGCGTCGAGCAGCGCCAGGTGCTCCCTGGCCGAGTCGGCCAGCGCGCCGCGCTCGGAGAGCTGGGACAACCCGTAGAGCCTGGCCCTGGTACGCAGGTCGCGCACCACGGAGACCAGGTGCGCGTTGCCGCACAGGGCCAGCAGCTCGACGTGGAAGCGCAGGTCCGCGTCTATGTACGCCAGCAGGTCGCCCCGCTCGCTGGCCGAGACGATCTCCTCAGCGACGGGCCGCAGCCGCTCGAACTCCTCGGCCCGCGCGCTGTCGGCCAGCCTGGCCACCGTGGGCACCTCGATGAGCTGGCGGATCTCGGTCAGCTCGTCGAGATCGCGGTCGGACAGCTCGGTCACCCGGAAGCCCTTGTTGCGCACCGCCTCGACCAGGCCCTCCTTGGCCAGGTCGAGCATGGCCTCGCGGACGGGCGTGGCCGACACGCCGAACTGGGCGGCCAGCACCGGCGCGGAGTAGACCACTCCCGGCCGCATCTCGCCGGTGACCAGCGCCGCGCGCAACGCATGGGCGACCTGCTCGCGCAGGCTCTGCCGCTCCCCCACCATCGGCAGGTCGAGCCGATCCCCGGCGACCATCCCGCCACCCCCTCCTACGTCCACGCCTCGTAAGCGGCAGCCGCGACCACGAGGTCCTCCCACGCCATGCCCGTGCCCTTGAACACACGCGGTCCCGGCCCTGTGAGCACTCGTCCGGCGATCAGGTCGGCGAGGTTGCCGGCGAGATGACCGGTGGTGATCGTACCTTGGCGGATCGGGACGATCAGGTCACCCGCTTCCTCCATGGCGGCCGCCCTGGCCTCGACGACCACGGTGGCACGCGCGACCAGATCACCGTCGAGCTCGCGTGCGCCGGGCTCGTGCGAGCCCACGGCGACCACGGTGGCGCCGTCGCGGGCGAGCTTACCGGGGAACAGGGGTCGCCTGGCGGTGGTGCAGCACGCCACGAGGTCGGCCCCGGCAACCGCCCCGTGGATCTCGCCCTCCTGTGCGGAGGTCAGGGCCCGCGCGTCCAGCCCGAGCGAGCGGCAGTGCCCGGCCAGCGCCCGCGCGCGTGCGGGGTCGCGCCCGACGACCGTCACCTCCGCGACGGGCGCCACCTCGCGGAGCGCGGTCACGTGCCCCCACGCCTGCGGGCCGCTGCCGTACACCACCAGCCGCCGCGCCCCCGGCCCGGCCAGATGGCGGACGGCGAGCGCCGAGACGGCGGGGGTGCGCAGCGAGGTGAGCGCGATCCCGTCCATGGCCGCGAGCGGGGTCAGCGTCTCGCCGTCCAGCAGCAGGTACGTCCCCTGGATCCGGGGCAGTCCCCGCCCGGGGTTGGCCGGCGCGACGGTGGCGGCCTTCACGCCCGCGTACCGCCCGGCCGCGGCCGGCATCAGCAGCAGTTGCCCGGCGGGCACGTCCACGACCGACCGTTGCGGTGTGGTCTCCGGGTCGAGCCCGGCCCTGAGGGCGTCCTCGAGGACGTCCACGGCCCGCAGGGGCGGCACCAGCCTCTCCAGCGTGGCGGCGTCGAGATATGGCAGTGTGCTCATCGCAGGGTGAACCCCGTTCCCATCGGATCGTCGGGATCGAGCGTGAAGGAGTGCCGCCCGGTCCGGTACGCCATGCCTTCGATCTCCGGTACGACCGCGCCCTCGGCGACGGCGGCCACCCGGGCGCGGAAGGTGCTGCCGACGACGCTGGTGTGGATCAGCGGGCCGCGCAGCCCGTCCTCGTGCAGCAGCGCCAGGCGGGCGGCGGTGCCCGACCCGCACGGCGAGCGGTCCACCTCCCCGTCGGCGAACACCGCGACGTTGCGCTGGCAGGCCACGCCGTCCACGTCGGGCAGCTCGTCGTAGAAGATCACGCCGTAGACTCCGGAGAGCCGGTCGTCGGCGGGATGCCGGGAGGCGGGGTGGCCGGCCAGGTTCGCCTTGACGCGCCTGGCGCGCTCGATGAGCGCGGGCAGGTGCCGCGGCTCCACCGCCAGGCCCACCGCCGCGGCGGGCACCGAGGCGTAGATGGCGCCGCCGTACGACACGTCCACCGTCGTCCCCCCGGCCGGCACGCGGCGGGCGATCACGAACGACGGCACGCTGACGAAGGTCACCGCCCGCACCCGGCCCTCCGAGCAGCGCACCCGTGCCGTGACGCGGCCCGACGGCACGTCGATGACCACGTCCGTCTCGCCGTCGGGTACGGCGCCGGCCCCGCCGCGACCGGGGCCCTCGTGCACCGCGTGCACGCCCAGCGCGATCGTGCCGTGGCCGCAGGCGGTGGAGAAGCCGTCCTTGTGCCAGAACAGCGCGCCGAATTTCGCGCCCGGGTCGTCGGGAGGGACCAGGAAGCATCCGTACATGTCGGCGTGGCCCCGCGGCTCGTGGCACAGCAGCCGCCGCACGTGGTCGAGGTCCCTCATGGCCGCCGAGCGGCGGTCGAGCACGTCGGAGCCGTGGATCTCGGGCACGCCACCGGTCACGATCCTGAACGGCTCGCCGCCCGTATGGTAGTCGACCGTCGTGATCGCGGGCTCCCCGCTCACAGCTCGAACCCCGCGGGGAAGGGGTCGCGGGGGTCGAGGAAGTACTGGGCGGTACCAGTGATCCAGGCGCGGCCGGTGATCGACGGCACGACGGCGGGCCCGCCGCCCACGGTGGTCTCCTCCAGCAGCCGGCCGACGAACCGGGTGCCGATGAACGACTCGTTCACGAAGTCCCGCCCGAGCGGCAGCTCGCCGCGCGCGTGCAGTTGCGCCATGCGGGCGCTGGTGCCGGTGCCACACGGCGAGCGGTCGAACCAGCCGGGGTGGATGGCCATGGCGTGCCGCGAGTACCGGGCGTCGGAGCCGGGCGCGGCGAAATAGACGTGGTGGCAGCCCCGGATGCGGTCGTCCTCGCGGTGCACGGGCTCGTCGGCGGCGTTGACGGCCTCCATGGTGGCCAGGCCGGCCGCGATGATCTCGTTCTTGGCCTTGCGGTCGAACGGCAGTCCGTAGTCGCCGAGGTCGACGATCGCGTAGAAGTTGCCGCCGTAGGCCAGGTCGTACGGGATCGTCCCGAACCCCGGCACGGTCACGGCGGCGTCCAGCCGGTCGCAGTAGGAGGGCACGTTGCGCAGCGTCACCGACATGGCCATGCCGTCCTCGACGGCCACGTCCACCGCCACCAGCCCGGCGGGCACCTCAAGGCGTACGGTGGTGACCGGCTCGGTGACCTCCACCATGCCGGTCTCGACGAGCACGGTCGCCACGCCGATGGTGCCGTGCCCGCACATCGGCAGCAGCCCCGACACCTCGATGAACAGCACGC
This sequence comes from Nonomuraea mesophila, assembly GCF_004352805.1. NCBI lineage: Bacteria > Bacillati > Actinomycetota > Actinomycetes > Streptosporangiales > Streptosporangiaceae > Nonomuraea > Nonomuraea mesophila. Next base: position 26,775 of record NZ_SMLD01000062.1, on the reverse strand, counting down.
CCCAGTCGGCGTCCGGCCGGGTGGGCGGCTGCAGGATGGCGCCGCTCATCGCCGAGTGGCCACGCGGCTCGGTCATCAGCAGCGTGCGGATGTGGTCGAGGTGGTCGCGGAAGTGGACGCGCCGCTCGGCCATGCTCGCGCCGGGGATCACGCCCAGGCCGCCGGTGATCACGCGCGTCGGCATGCCCTCGGTGTGGGAGTCGACGGCGTGGAAAACGCGTTCGGTCCTCATCGCAGCCCTTCCGCCAGTGCCTTGTCGGTCGCCGCCCGCACGATAGCGGCCTGCTCGTCCGTGAGCGGCCCGCACCGCCCGCCGTGGTGGCCGGCCGTGTCCGTGGAGAGCTCGCCGCGCGTCGGCGGCGCGGTGGCCACCATGACGTCGTGCCGGGGTTCGCCGCGGTGTTCCATCAGGAGCTCCTCGGTGTCGGCGGGTGAGGGGGTGGATCGTCCGCGCGGATCCCGTCGCCGGGGGCTCCGGCGCTCGCCTCGCCGCTCCGGCTGAGCGCGCCGAGGGTGACCGGCTGGGCGATGGGACGGCGGGGCGGCTGCGGCGCCTCGCCCGCCAGGCAGGAGAGCGCGTATCCGCAGACGCGGCCCTGGCACCAGCCCATGCCGGGCCTGGCCAGCAGCTTGATGGAGCGCGCGTCCGTCGCGCCGAGGTCCTGAGCCTCGCGTACGCGGGCCAGTGGCACCTCCTCGCACCGGCACACGAGCGTGTCGTCGCGCAACCACCCCTGCCAGCCCGGTTTGACCGGGTACGCCCGCTGCAGTTCCTCCCCGAACCTCCTCCACCGCACCAGCCGCCGCGCGAGAACCGCCGGCAGGCCTTGCGGCGGGGCGGCGGGAAGGGCACGGGTGTCGGCCACGACGGCCAGGCCGGCGATGCGGCCCTCCAGTTCGGCCAGCCGCCACCCGCCGACCCCGGTGGGCTCGCCCGCCGCCCAGACGCCCGGGACGGTGGTGCGCTGTGAGGCGTCCACGGTGAGCACCTGGCTGCCATCCACGTCGTGCCGGGTCCCGCAGCCGAGCTGGGTCCCCAGCTCGATCTGCGGCACGAAGCCGTACCCCGCGGCCACGGTGTCGCACTCGACGACGCGGGTGGCGATGATGTTCCACCCCTTGTCGAGCCGGGCGACGGTGACGGCCTCCACCTCGCGCTCCCCGTGCGCCGCGACCACCGCCTGGCGGATGCGGTACGGCACCCGGTGCCGGGCCAGGTCCACGGCGTACCGTACTGCTTCGCCCGCCTTGTCCAGGGCCAGGAGGGGCCGCCTGGCCGGTCCGAGCCCGCCGCCCGCCTCGTGCACGCCGAGCACGCGCGCTCCGGCCCCGGCCAGCCCGCAGGCCACGGGGAGCAGGAACGGCCCGGTGCCGGAGACGACGATCCGCCGGCCCGCCACGACGCCGCTGCCCTTGAGCAGGGCCTGGGCGCCGCCGGCGGTGAGCACGCCGGGCAGGTCCCAGCCGGGGAAGGGCAGCGGCCGGTCGTACGCGCCGGTGGCGATCAGCAGCCGCCGCGCCCGGAGGGTGACCGGCCGTTCGCCTTCCCGCGTGCGTGTCACGCCGTGCACGGCCAGGCTTCCGTCCGGTTCGCGGGCGGCGCTCCACACCTGGTGCCGCAGCAGCACGTCGGCGCGCTCGCCCAGGGCCCGTTCCTGCCGCAGGAACCGGCCGAGCCCGGGCGCGGGGCCGGTGACGGCCCCGGGGTCGGAATCGGCCCCGGGGTCGGAATCGGCCCCGGGGTCGGAATCGGCCCCGGAATCGGCCCCGGAATCGGCACAGTGGCGGAAGTACTGGCCGCCGAGCCGCGCGCCGGAGTCCACGAGCGCCACCCGCAGTCCCGCCCGCGCCGCCGTGAGCGCCCCCGCGACCCCCGCGGGCCCGCCGCCGACCACCACCAGGTCGTACGTCATGACGTGGTCACCTCGTCCCCTGGCGCGGCCTCCAGGAGGCAGGCCCGTTCGGGCACCCGCCCGTTGACGGAGACCAGGCAGTCGAAGCAGACGCCGATCCCGCAGAACAGTCCTCTGGGCCGCCCGCCGAAGCGGGTGCTTCGCCAGGACCGTACGCCGGCCGCGTGCAGGGCGGCGCCGATCGTCTGCCCGGGGACGACCGGCACGGGCCGGCCGTCGACCGTGATGGAAAACGTCACTGGTCCTCCTCGGAGAAGCGGCCGGGCCGGAAGGGGCCGAGGTCGAGGTCGGGCTTGTGTCCCGCGAGGAGCTGGGCGAGCAGATGCCCGGTCGCGGGGGCGAGCCCGATGCCCGCGCCTTCGTGCCCGCACGCGTGGTACAGCCCCGGCACGCGCGGGTCGGGCCCGATGACGGGCAGGTGGTCGGGGCAGTACGGCCGGAACCCGCAGTAGGACCTGATGACCCGCACGTCGCGCAGCGCGGGGAACAGCGCGACCGCCTGCTCGGCGAGCCGCGCGAGCACCGGCACCGACGTCGTCCTGTCGAACCCGACCCGTTCCCTGCTGGCGCCGATGAGCACGGTCCCCGCGGGGGTGCCCTCGACGACGGCGGACGTCTCCAGCCCGGCCGAGTCGCTGGCGACGTTGGTGACGTAGGCGGCGGTGTAGACCTTGTGCCTGACCAGCGGCTCGCTCAGGGGTTCCGTGACGAGAATGAAGCCGCGCCTGGGCAGGATCGGCAGGTCGGCGCCCGCCAGCGCGGCCACCTCGCCGCCCCAGGTGCCCGCCGCGTTGATCACCGCCCCGCCGCGGACGTCGCCCTTCGAGGTGCGGACGCCCGTCACCCGGCCGCCCGAGCGGGTGATCCCGGTGACCGCTTCGCCGAGCCGCAGGCGCAGCGTGCCCTGGCCGTAGCTGCGCGCGCCGTGCCGGAGCAGGGCGGCGGCGGCCAGCATGGGCTGCACCTGGGCGTCCTGCGGGTAGTGGACGCCGCCGGCGAGGTGGGCGGCGAGGTGCGGCTCGTAGTCGCGCAACGATCCGGCCGGCACCAGGGTGTGCTCGACGTCCTGTTCGGCCGCGAGGCCGGCGAGGCGTTCCTGGACCTCGGGGGTCTCGGCGACGACGAGCCCGCCCTTGGCCTCGAACTCGAACCCGCCGTCGCCGCCGTACCGCTGCGCCAGCGAGCGCCACAGCCGGTTGGACAGGACGGCCAGTTCCAGCTCGGGCCCTGGTTCCTTGTCGGACACCAGGACGTTGCCCTCGCCCGAGCCGGTCGTGCCGCCCGCCACGGGCCCGCGGTCGATCACGGTCACGTCGAGTCCCGCCCGTGCGGCGTAGTAGGCGCAGGCCGCTCCTACCACGCCGGCGCCGACGACGATCACGTCGGACAAAACGCCACCACCTCCCCACAGTAATATGTCACATACTGAACAACCTTGAGAAGCCCCGTTCCCGGGACCGGCCCGCCCGGCCCTTACCATCGATACGTGAAGCTACCCACGGACCATCCCCACCCCCTGGTGCGCCGCCTGTTCTCCTTCTGGGCACCCACAGAGGCGAGCATGCGCGGCTGGGCCATGGCCTCCGTGGTGGTCAACGCGGGCATCACGGTGACGGGCGCGGGAGTGCGGGTCACCGGCTCCGGTCTGGGCTGCCCGACCTGGCCGAGGTGCACGCCCGACAGCTTCGTCCCGGTCGCCCACCCCGAGGTCTCGCCGCTCAACATGGCCGTCGAGTTCGGCAACCGGCTGCTCACCTTCCTGGTGCTGGCCGTGGGGGTCGCGTGCGTGCTCTCCGCGCTGCGGATGACGCCGCGCAGGCGCTCGCTGGTGCTGCTGGCCGGGCTTCAGCCGGTCGGCATCGTGGCCCAGGCGCTGTGGGGCGGGCTGGTGGTCAACACCATGCTCAACCCGTTCACGGTCGGCATGCACTTCCTGATCTCCAGCGGCCTGATCGCGGCCTGCTGGATGTTGTACGCCCGCGCGGGCGAGGGCGACGGCCCCGCGCGGCGGGTCACGCACCGCGACATCAGGCGGCTCGGCCACGTGCTGCTCGCGGCGGTGTTCGTGCTGCTGGTGGCCGGCGTGGTGGTCAGTGGCACGGGGCCGCACTCGGGCGACGCCATGGCCTCCCGCTTCGACCTCGACATCGAGGTCGTGGCACGCTTCCACGCCGACATCGCCTACGTCGTGGTGGGGCTGACGTTCGCGCTGGCGTTCGCGCTGCACGTGAACAACGCCCCGCGCCCCGCGCGCCGGGCGGCGCTGGCGCTCTTCGCGGTGGAGCTGGCCCAGGGCGTGATCGGCTACACCCAGTACTTCCTGGCCGTGCCCGCCATGCTGGTCCTGCTGCACGTCCTCGGCTCGACCTTGGTCTGGATCGCCGCGCTGCGGGTGGCCACCTCGCTGCGCACCCGCGCCCCTGAGACCGCGTCCGCCGACCCCTCCCCCACCGCGGCCCATGCCGCCGTCTGAGCTGAATCGCGGGGGTTTCAGGCGTTAAGTCCGCCACTCCCCCGCCCTACCACAGGCCCGCTTTGCGGGAGAGGGTCCGCAAAGGTCCGCTCCGCACGGAAGAGCACTTCCGTACGTACGGGCGTCCCGTTCCGCATGCACGCGCGTCCCGCGTCAGCCGGGGGCGTAGCCCGGCGGTGAGCCGCCCCTGGCGGCCGAGCCGGCGTGCGCCGCCCGCGCGGGGAAGTCCGCCCTGGCGGTGCTCATGCACTCCAGCAGCGCCCGCTGCTCCTCGTGGAAGGTCTGCTCGTCGACCACGTGTCGGGCCGCCCGCTCGTGCAGCAGGCCCAGCTCGGTGGCGGCGAGCTGGTAGTCGCGCATCGCGCGCAGCCCGCGCTTGCCACCGTGGGCCCTGGCCCACTGCCGGGCCTGCCGCCGCCTGGTGAACGTCGAGAGCATGTAGATGTCGGCCTGCGTGACCAGCTTGGTCGGCTCGTACGGCGGCAGGTAACGCTGGATGAGGGCGACGACGCGGCGCCGGTCCCTGAACACCACGCCGATGAGCACGACGAGCACGACCAGCAGCGCCAGGTAGGCCACCACGAGCCCGGGGAAGCCGCCGTAGGAGGCCAGGCCGTTCCACAGGCCGTGCAGGATCATCGCGCCCGACCAGCCGGCCAGGACGGGAAGGATGCGATCGCCGCCGCCGCGCTGGGCCGCGTAGGCGACCCCGACGCCGATCATGGAGCTGAACAGCGGGTGCGCGAGCGGCGACAGGATGCCGCGCAGCACCACGGTGACCGCCAGCCCTTTGACGCCCGAGCCGGACAGCGCGGCGATGTAGTAGCTGACGTTCTCGCTCATGGCGAAGCCGAGGCCGACCATGCTCGCGTAGATGATGCCGTCGGTCGGCCCGTCGAGCTCGGCCCTGCGGAAGCGGAGCAGGCCCAGCAGCACCAGGCCCTTCATCGTCTCCTCCACCACGGGCGCGCCGAACGTGGCCGCGATGTTGCGGGCGCTGGCCTCCGACAGGCGGGCGGTGTCGATGATGTAGTGCAGGTTGAGCGAGTTGACGACGCCCGCGACCAGCACCGCGATCCCGGCGCCCCACGCGAACGCGAAGATGAGGTTGCTGCGCGGCTCGGGCTCCATCCGGTCGAGCGCCAGCACCGCGGCCAGCAGCAGCGGCACGGGCGCGAGCGCCAGCATGAGCGCGATGAAGAACTGCACCGGCGCGCCGTTGAACAGCACGTCGAACGAGAACGAGACGAGAGCGCAGATGCCGGTGATGACCAGCCCGATGATCAACGCGAACGAGGGGCGGTCCTTGAACACCCAGCGTGGATCACGGGTCGCCATAGGGTGACTTTAACGGATCAGAGTGCCGGGGTCCGTGCGGGTCGGAGCAGTGCGGGTCCGGGCCGGGCAGGCCGTGGTCGACCTGGAGCGTGGTGTGGCCGATCTCGAAGCGTTCGTGCAGCAGATCGGCCAGGCGGGTGCGCACGCGGTGGCAGTCGGAGCCCTCGGCCACGATCACGTGGGCCGACAGCGTGGGATAGCCGCTCGTCACCGCCCAGACGTGCAGGTCGTGCACCTCCTCGACGTCGGGGTCCGCGGCCAGCACGCGGCCGATCTCGTCGGGGTCGAGCCCGCTGGGCGCCGCCTGCAGCAGAACCCGGCCGGAGTCGCGCAGCAGCCCCCATCCGGCCTTGAGCATGAGCGCGGCGACCACCAGGGCGGCGATCGTGTCGGCCTGGCGGAAACCGGTCAGCCAGACCACGGCACCCGACAGCGCCGTGGCGATGAAGGCGTACATGTCGTTGAGCACGTGCTGGAAGGCGCCCTCGACGTTGAGGCTGCGCCGGTCGGCCTTCGACAGCAGCCAGACGGCCAGCGCGTTGACGCCGATGCCCGCCAGCGCGGTGACCACGACGACGGGCCCCGACACCTCGGGCGGCTCCATGAGCCGGTGCACGCCCTCGTAGACGAAGTACGCCACCAGCAGCAGCAGCGTCACGCCGTTGACCTGGGCCGAGAGGATCTCGGCCCGCTTCCAGCCGAACGTGTAGGCGCCCATGGCCGGCCTGGCGGCGATGCGCATGGCGAGCAGGGCCAGCATGATGGCGCTCGCGTCGGTCAGCATGTGGGCGGCGTCGGAGATCAGCGCGATCGAGTTGGCGATCACACCGGCGACGACCTCGACGGCCATGAAACCGACGATGAGCGCGAGCGCCCCCGCCAGGTAGCGCCTGTCGGCGTCGGCGCTCAGCGCGTGCCCGTGCCCGTGCCCGTGCCCGTGCTGATCAGCGCTCATCCGGTCTCCTTCAGATGCTCCCGGCTCAGGTCGAGCAGCATGCGGACATGGGCGTCGGCCAGCCGGTAGTAGATCATCCGCCCGGCCCTGCGGCTGGCCACGATGCCCGCCGTACGCAGCAGGCGCAGCGCGTGGGAGACGGCCGTGTCGGTCACCTCGACCGCGTCGGCCAGGTCGCACACGCACAGCTCCCCCGCCTCCAGCAGGGCGTAGAGCAGCCGGGCCCGGGTCGGGTCGCCGAGCAACCGGAACAGCTCCGCCAGCCGCGTGGCCTCCTCGGACGTCACGAGCCGGTCGCGGGTGGCCGCGACCCTGGCGGCGTCCGGCTCCTGCACCGCACAACCGTCCAGACCCGTGATAACACCTGAAGAGCTATTCATATATGCACTATAGGGACGAAGAAGGGCCCGGCGCAACGGCCGGGCGGAGGGTCAGGCGAGCAGCGGGTCGATCGCGACGGCGAGGAACAGCAGCGCCAGGTAGGCGTTCGACCAGTGGAAGAAGCGCATGGGACGCAGGGCCACACCGCTCTTGCCGGCGTTGAGCCTGGCCAGCAGGCGGTGCACCTCCCACAGGCACACGACCCCGAGCACGGCCGCCACGACCGGGTAGAACAGCGTGGTGCCGGCCACCGGCCACAGCGCCAGGGAGCACAGCACGGTCGCCCACGTGTAGGCGATGGACTCCATGACCACCCGCCGCTCGGTGGCCACCACCGGCAGCATCGGCACCTTGGCCGCCGCGTAGTCCTCCTTGTAGCGCATGGCCAGCGTCCAGGTGTGCGGCGGCGTCCAGAAGAACACCACCCCGAACAGCACCAGCGGTGCCCACGCGAGCCCTCCGGTGATGCCCGCCCATCCGATCATCACCGGCATGCAGCCCGCGATGCCGCCCCACACGATGTTCTGGGCGGTGCGCCGCTTGAGGATCATCGAGTAGACGAGCACGTAGAACAGGATCGCGCCGGTGGACAACATCGCCGCCAGCGCGTTGGTGGTGAGCCACAGCCCCACGGTGGACAGCACGCCGAGCACGATGCCGAAGACGAGCGCGCCGCGCGGCGAGACCTGGTGCCGTGCCAGCGGCCTGCGCCGGGTGCGGCGCATCTTCTGGTCGATGTCACGGTCGACGTAGCAGTTGAGCGCGTTGGCGCTGCCTGCCGACAGGGTGCCGAACACCATGACCGCGACGGACGTCCACAGCGGCGGCAGCCCGCCCGCGGCCAGGAACATCACGGGCAGCGTCGTGATCAGCAGCAGCTCGATGATCCGCGGCTTGGTGAGCGCGATGTAGGCCTTGACGACCATGCCGATCGAACGCGGCTCCCCCGCCTTCGGGGCCGGGGCCGTCGCCTGCCTGTTGGTGAGCACCGTCAAGGCGCTTCCAACCTGTACGAAGGCGCTTCCTGCCTGAGAGGAGTCGCTTCCAGCGAGAGCGGGGTCAACGCGTAACCTCTGATTAGAGCGGATCCATGGGTGGGCGCCGTGACGCCTCTGCGAACAACCAAACTGTAGTCGCAGGGTCGGCCGGTCCAGCCAATGGGGGGCTTGCGCCCCAGTGGGACGCCGGAGTGGAACGGGAATTGATCGTCACCTCCACTCGGTTAGGGTCCGTGTGGGCGGGATAGCCAAAAATCGGCGTGACCAATGACAACTAGATTCCGGAGATCGAGCACTTGAGCACCGAACTCGTGCCAGCCCTCGAATGGACCGACCTCGACAAGAAGGCGGTCGACGTCGTTCGAGCCCTGGCGATGGACGCAGTGGAGAAGGCGGGCTCGGGTCACCCCGGCACCGCCATGAGCCTGGCCCCCGCCGCATACCTGCTTTTCCAGCGTGTGATGCGCCACGATCCGACCGATCCCGGATGGATCGGGCGCGACCGCTTCGTGCTGTCGTGCGGCCACACCAGCCTGACGCTCTACATCCAGCTCTTCCTTTCCGGCTACGGCCTCTCGCTCGACGACCTGAGGCGGCTGCGGCAGTGGGACAGCCTCACGCCCGGTCACCCCGAGCACGGCCACACGGCCGGCGTCGAGACCACGACAGGCCCGCTCGGCCAGGGCCTGGGCAACGCGGTCGGCATGGCGATGGCGGCCCGTCGCGAGCGCGGCCTGTTCGACCCCGGCGCCGAGCCGGGCGCCTCTCCGTTCGACCACCACATCTGGTGCATGGTCAGCGACGGCGACATCGAGGAGGGCATCAGCCACGAGGCCAGTTCGCTCGCCGGCCACCAGAAGCTGGGCAACCTCGTCGTCATCTGGGACGACAACCAGATCTCCATCGAGGACGACACGCTCATCGCCAAGTCGGAGGACGTCGTCGCCCGCTACGACGCCTACGGCTGGCACACGCTGAGCGTCGACTGGACCGAGGGCGGCGACTACGTCGAGGACGTCCAGGCCCTCTACGAGGCGCTGCAGGCGGCCAAGGCCGAGACCGGCAGGCCGTCGTTCATCCGGCTGCGCACCATCATCGGCTGGCCCGCGCCCAACAAGCAGAACACCGGCAAGATCCACGGCTCGGCCCTGGGCGAGGCGGAGGTCGCCGCCACCAAGGAGGTCCTCGGCCTCGACGCCGCCAAGAGCTTCGACGTGCCCGACGAGGTGCTCAAGCACGCGCGCGGCCTCGCCCAGCGCGGCCGCGCCGCCCACGCCGAGTGGGAGAAGGGCTACGCCGAGTGGCGCCTGGCCAACCCCGAGCGCGCCGAGGAGCTCGACCGCATCTCGCAGCGCCAGCTGCCCAACGGCTGGGCGGGGGCGCTGCCGGCGTTCGAGCCGGGCGCCTCGATGGCCACCCGCAAGGCGTCGGGCGAGGTGCTGAGCGCGCTGGCGCCGGTGCTGCCCGAGCTGTGGGGCGGCTCCGCCGACCTGGCCGAGTCGAACAACACCACGATGAAGGGCGAGCCGTCCTTCATCCCCGAGGAATACCAGACCAAGGAGTTCCCGGGGAACCGCTACGGCCGCACGCTGCACTTCGGCATCCGCGAGCACGCCATGGGCGCCATCCTCAACGGCATCGCCCTGCACGGCGGCACCCGCCCCTACGGCGGCACGTTCCTCGTCTTCTCCGACTACATGCGTCCGGCGGTGCGCCTGGCCGCGCTGATGAAGCTGCCGGTCACGTACGTGTGGACGCACGACTCCATCGGCCTCGGCGAGGACGGCCCCACCCACCAGCCGATCGAGCACCTGTGGTCGCTGCGCGCGATCCCCGGCCTCGACGTGGTCCGCCCGGCCGACGCCAACGAGACGGCCTACGCCTGGAAGACGGTGCTCCAGCACACCGACCGCCCCGCGGCGCTGGCCCTGACCCGGCAGAACCTGCCCGTCTTCGAGGGCACCAGCGCCGAGGGCGTGGCGAAGGGCGCCTACGTCCTGCGCGAGGCCTCCGACGGCCAGCCCCAGGTCCTGCTCATCGCCACGGGCAGCGAGGTGGAGATCGCGGTGAACGCCCGCGAGCTGCTGGAGGGGCAGGGCATCCCGACGCGGGTGGTGTCGATGCCGTGTGTCGAATGGTTCAACGGGCAGGACATCGCATACAGGCAGACGGTCCTGCCTGCGTCGATCCGGGCTCGGGTCGCGGTCGAGGCGGGCGTCGCCCTCGGCTGGCACCAGTTCGTCGGAGAGTGCGGCGAGGTCGTCGGCCTCGAACACTTCGGCGCGTCGGCCCCGTACAAGACCGTGTACGAGCAGTTCGGGCTGACGGCGGAGCGCGTGGCCGCGGCGGCACATGCGAGCCTGGCCAAGCTCGGTCAGGAAAAGGGCGAGACGACGGGAAACTGAACGAAGATGAGTGAGATCCTGAACAAGCTGTCCGGCCAGGGCGTCGCCATCTGGCTCGACGACATCAACCGTGAACGGCTGCGCACCGGCAACCTGGAGCAGCTGATCCGCGAGAAGAACGTCGTCGGGGTGACCTCCAACCCGACGATCTTCGCCAACGCGCTCAGCAAGGGCGACGCGTACAACACCCAGCTGCACGACCTCGCCGTGCGCGGCGTCGACGTGGGCGAGGCCGTACGCGCCATCACCACCTACGACATCCGCTGGGCCGCCGACGTGCTGCGCCCGGTCTACGACGCCACCGGCGGCGTGGACGGCCGGGTGTCGCTCGAGGTCGACCCGCGCCTGGCCCGCGACAGCGAGAAGACCGTGGCCGAGGCGCGGGCGCTGTGGTGGCTGGTCGACCGGCCCAACCTGTTCATCAAGATCCCGGCGACGGTGGAGGGCCTGCCCGCGATCACGCAGGCGCTGTCGGAGGGCATCAGCGTCAACGTCACGCTGATCTTCTCCCTCGAGCGTTACCGCGCGGTCATGGACGCCTGGCTGGCCGGCCTCGAGGCGGCGCAGGCCAAGGGCCTCGACCTCAGCAAGATCGACTCGGTGGCGTCGTTCTTCGTCAGCCGCGTCGACTCCGAGATCGACAAGCGGCTCGACAAGCTCGGCAAGCCGGAGCTGAAGGGCAAGGCGGGCGTGGCCAACGCGCGCCTGGCGTACGCGGCGTTCGAGGACGTCATGAACTCCGAGCGGTGGCAGCGCCTGCGCTCCGCGGGCGCCCGCCCGCAGCGGCCGCTGTGGGCCTCGACCGGCGTGAAGAACCCGGAATACTCCGACACCCTCTACGTCGACCAGCTCGTCGTCCCCGGCACCGTCAACACGATGCCGGAGAAGACGCTCGACGCGACGGCCGACCACGCCAACGTCTCGGGCGACACCGTACGCCCCTTCTACGAGCAGGCCTGGAACACCATGGCCGCGCTCAAGGAGGCCGGCATCGACTACGACGACGTGGTCAAGGTGCTGGAGGACGAGGGCGTCGACAAGTTCGAGGCGTCCTGGAACGAGCTGCTCGAGAGCGTCACCAAGAACCTGGTCCCGTGATGAAGGTCTCCTGCCGCGAGGAGGGGGTGGCCTCGGCCGCCGCCTCCGCCGCGGGGCGCCTCGTCGCCGACGGCGTGCCCGCGCGGCTCGCCGCCGGCGACCCCACGCTGTGGGGTGAGGACGCCGAAGCGGGCGCCCCGGCCGGCCCAGGCGGGACGGAGCACCCGAAAGCCCACGAGCTGCTGCCCGAGCTGGGCCGCCTCGCCGGGCGAGCGCGCGCGCAGGGGCTGACACACGTGGTGCTGGCGGGGGCGGGCGGCTCGCCCGCCGCCGCGGAGGTGATCTGCGACACCGACGACGTGCCGCTCACGGTGCTCGACACGACCGATCCCGGGCAGGTGCTGCGGGCGCTTGCCGAGCCGCCCGGCGCCACGATCGTCGTCGTGGCCGACGCGGCCGGCCGGTCCCTGGAGACCGACGCCCTGCTGCGGGTCTACGAGCGCTACTTCACGCAGGCGGGCATCGCGCCTGCCGAGCGGATCGTGGTCGTCACCGGGCCGGGCTCGCCGCTGGAGGCCCGGGCCCGCGAGAGCGGCCTGCAGGTGCTGCTGTCGGCCCCCGGAGCGGGCGGCCGCGTTCCGGCATTGTCGGCGTACACGCTGGTGGCCTGCGCGCTGGCGGGCGCCCGCGTGGAGCACCTGCTGGACGACGCCGGCCAGGCGCTGCCGCTGCTGTCGCTCGACACCGGCAACCCCGGGCTCGACCTGGGGGCGGCGCTCGGCGGCGCGGCGCTGGGCGGGCGCGACACGCTGCTGCTGGAGAACCAGCTCTCGGCCATCACCGGGTTGCCCGGCTGGATCGAGGAGCTCATCGCGGGGTCCACCGGCAGGCGGGGCAGGGGCATCCTCCCCGTCGTCGGCGCCGATCCCCACCACAGCGGCGAGGAGCTGGTCGTCGCCATCGAGTCCGATCTCGGCGACGTACGCGTCGACGGGCCCCTGGGCGCGCAGTTCCCGGTGTGGGAATACGCCGCCGCCGTCGCCGCACTGCTGCTGGAGGACCGCCCGTCCGACCGGCCGGACGAGGCGGAGGCGCACGACGCGACCGCCGCGCTGCTGGCCCTGCCCGACCTGCCGGCCGGCGCTCCGGCGTTCACCGACGGCCCCGTAGAGGTGTACGGCGGGGTCACGGCCAAGGATCTGCCCGGCCTGTTCGCCGAGGTGCTGCACACCGTTCCGGCCGGCGGTCACCTGGCCATCACGGCCTGTCTCGACCGGCTGGCCGCGTTCGACGCCCCGGTGCCCGACGGTGCCGACTTCGAGCAGCTGACCGACGCCTGGATGATGGCCGACGCGGCCACGCTGCGGGCACTGCTCGCCCTGCGCACCGACCGGCCGGTGACCTTCGGATGGGGGCCGCGCCGCCTCCACACGACCGGCCGGCTCCACGAGGGCGGCGTGTTCCTGCTGATCACGGGGGCGGTGGCGGAGGACGTCGAGGTTCCCGGGCGGCCCTACACCCTGGGCCGCCTCCAGCTGGCGCAGGCCCTCGCCGACCTCGGCGCCGCCGAGACCCGCGGGCACCCCGCCGTACGTTTGCATGTGACCGACCGCGCGGCAGGAGTCGCGCATCTGCTCGCAGCCGCACAGGAGGCTTGAGATGACAGACCCGGCAGCGCCCGCGGAGGAGGCCGCGACCGTGGCCACCTCGGCCGCGGGCACCTCCACCACCATGGAAGTCGTGGCGGCCAACCCGCTGCGCGACCCGCGTGACAAGCGGCTGCCACGGGTGGCCGGACCATGTGTGATGGTGTTGTTCGGCGTGACAGGCGACCTGGCCAAACGCAAGCTGCTGCCGGCGATCTACGACCTGGGGAACCGCGGGCTGCTGCCGCCCGGCTTCTCGCTGGTCGGGTTCGCCAGGCGCGACTGGAAAGACCAGGACTTCGCCCAGTTGACGCACGACGCCGTCAAGGCGCACGCGAGGACACCCTTCCGCGAGGAGGTGTGGAAGCAGCTGCGCGAAGGCATCCACTTCGTCCCCGGCGAGTTCAACGACGACGGGGCGTTCGACGCGCTGGCCATGGCCTTGAACGAGATCGACGAGACCCGGGGCACCGGCGGCAACTACGCGTTCTACCTGTCGGTGCCGCCGAAGTTCTTCCCCGTGGTGGTCGAGCAGCTCAAGCGGACGGGGTTGTCCGACGCCCCCGACGGCTCGTGGCGCCGGGTGGTGATCGAGAAGCCGTTCGGTCACGACCTGCGCTCGGCACACGAGCTGAACGAGATCACCACCTCCGCCTTCCCGGAGAGCTCGATCTTCCGGATCGACCACTACCTGGGCAAGGAGACCGTCCAGAACATCATGGCGCTGCGGTTCGCCAACAACCTCTACGAGCCGATCTGGAACCGCAGCTTCGTCGACCACGTGCAGATCACGATGGCCGAGGACATCGGCATCGGCGGGCGGGCCGGCTACTACGACGGCATCGGCGCCGCCCGCGACGTGATCCAGAACCACCTGCTCCAGCTGCTCGCGCTGGTCGCGATGGAGGACCCGACCTCGTTCGACGCCTCCGCGCTGCGCCGGGAGAAGGAGAAGGTGCTCAAGGCCGTACGCCTGCCGGCCGACCTCGGGCGCAACACCGCGCGCGGACAGTACAAAGCGGGCTGGCAGGGCGGCGAGAAGGTGGCCGGCTACCTGCAGGAGGACGGCATCCCTGCCTCGTCCACCACGGAGACCTACGCCGCCATCAAGCTGGAGATCGCCAACCGGCGGTGGGCGGGCGTGCCGTTCTACCTGCGCACCGGCAAGCGCCTGGGCCGCCGGGTGACGGAGGTGGCCGTGGTGTTCCAGCGGGCGCCGCACCTGCCGTTCAGCGCCGACGACACCGAGATACTCGGTCACAACGCGCTCGTCATCAGGGTCCAGCCGGACGAGGGCATCACCGTCAGGTTCGGCAGCAAGGTGCCGGGCACGGCCATGGAGGTGCGCGACGTCTCCATGGACTTCGCCTACGGCGAGTCGTTCCTCGAGTCGTCCCCCGAGGCGTACGAGCGGCTCCTGCTCGACGTGATGATCGGTGATCCGCCGCTCTTCCCGCACCAGCGGGAGGTCGAGCTGTCGTGGAAGATCCTCGACCCGATCGAGGAGTTCTGGGCCACGCAGGGCCAGCCGCAGGGCTACGAGTCGGGGTCGTGGGGGCCGGAGTCGGCCGACGCGATGATGGCGCGCGACGGCCGCGTGTGGAGGAGGCTCTAGTGAGCGTACGAGCTGTCACGTCCGGTACGGCTGTCGCCGCGCGATCGACGGAGGAGCGCCCGTGACGACCTTCATGTTGTCCGACACGACGGCGGGCAAGATCTCGGCGCAGTTCATGCACCTGCGCCACCAGATGGGCGCGCCCGCCATCGGCATGGTGCTGACGCTCGTGGTCGTCTGCGAGGAGCGCCACCAGTACGACGCCCTGCGCGCCGCCACCGAGGCGGCCCGCGAGCACCCTTCCCGCATCATCGTCGTGATCAAGCGCGAGGAGGACGAGCCGATCAGGCTCGACGCCGAGCTGCGCATCGGCGAGTCCACGCCTGGCGAGGTCGTGGTGCTGCGCCTGTACGGCGAGCTCACCGACCACGCCGACTCCGTGGTCAGCCCGTTGCTGCTGCCCGACACGCCGGTCGTCGTGTGGTGGCCGGGCGCTGCGCCCGAGGTGCCGTCGAAGGACTCCATCGGCGCTCTGGCGCAGCGGCGCATCACCGACGCCAAGGGCCTGGACGAGGGCGGCATCACGTCGCTGGTGACCAGGGCCAAGGGGTACGCCCGCGGCGACACCGACCTGTCGTGGGCCAGGCTGACCCCGTGGCGCAGTCTGCTGGCCGCCGCGTTCGACCAGCCGGTGGGCCAGGTGTCCGAGGGGGTCGTGGAGGCCGTGAAGGGGCACCCGAGCGCGCCGCTGCTGGCCTCGTGGTTGTCGGAGCGCCTGCGCGCGCCGATCGAGGTCGCCGACTCGGAGGGCCCGGGCCTGACCTCCGTACGGCTGCGCCTGGACGACGGCGAACTGTCCATCTGCAGGACGGACGCCCGCCTGGCCACGCTGTCGCGGCCGGGCCAGCCCGACAGGAACGTGGCCCTGGCCCGGCGCCACACCTCCGAGCTGCTGGCCGAGGAGTTGCGCAGGCTCGACAGTGACGAGGTCTACGAGGCCGCGGTCAAGCACTTCGCCCGCACGTACAAGTGATGACATTTCCTCCCCGGGCGGCCCGGCCGCCTGGGGTTTCTGGCTGAGTTTGGTGAGATAGTAGTGCTCGTGAGCGTGCCCAATGTTGTCGTACACCGCAATGCCGACATCCTGGCCAAGGCGGTGGCGGCGCGGATCATCACCCGGCTGGTCGACGTGCAGTCGGCCAAGGGGTCGGCGTCCATCGTGCTGACCGGCGGCACGGTCGGCATCGCCACGCTCGCCGCCATCGCCGCGACGCCCGCCCGCGACGCGGTCGACTGGCGGCGCCTCGACGTGTGGTGGGGCGACGAGCGGTTCGTGCCCGCGGGCGACAAGGAGCGCAACGAGACCGGTGCCCGCGAGGCGCTGCTCGACCACGTCGACCTCGACCCTGAGCGGGTGCACGTCATGCGCGGCCCCGACTCGGGCATGACGGCCGAGGAGTCCGCCGACTCCTACGCCGCCGAGCTGCGCAAGGCCGCCAGGCCGGAGGATCACGGGCCGGTGCCGAGCTTCGATGTGATGCTGCTCGGCATGGGCCCCGACTCCCACGTGGCCTCGCTGTTCCCCGGCATGCCCGCGCTCTACGACACGCGCCCGGTGGTGGCGGTGCACGGTTCACCGAAGCCGCCGCCCACGCGCATCTCCCTGACGCTGCCCGCGATCCAGGTCGCCCGCGAGGTGTGGGTGGTGGCCGCCGGGGAGGAGAAGTCGGGCGCGGTGCGGCTGGCCCTGTCCGACTCGGGGCCCGTGCAGGTGCCGGCGGCGGGCGCCAGGGGCCGGGGGCGCACCCTGTTCCTCCTGGACCGGGCGGCGGCGGGCAAGATCCCGCCGGGCCTGGGCCGCATGGCCTCACCGTAGGCCGGGACGGCTCTCCGGGCGGGCGTCCCCGGGTGCGAGCTCAGCCGGCCGCGACGAGGGCGTCGATCTCCGCCACGAGGGCCTGCTTGCGCTCTTCGGCCAGGTAGGACGCCTGGACCCCGTTGCGGGCGAGGCGGGCCAGCTCCCGCGTGCCGAGACCGAAGACCTTCGCCGCGAGCCGGTACTCCTCGGCCAGCGTGGTCGCGAACATGGGCGGGTCGTCGCTGTTGAGCGTGACGTACAGCCCTTCCTCCAGCATCCGCGGCAGCGGGTGGTCCTCCATGCGGGCGACCTGGCCGGTGCACAGGTTGGAGGTCGGGCAGACGTCCAAGGGAAGCTGCGTCTCGCGCAGGTGGGCGACCAGGCGGGGGTCTGCCAGGCAGGTGATGCCGTGGCCGATGCGCTCGGCTCCGTAGCCCTCGATGACCTCCCAGATCGTCTCAGGGCCGGTCATCTCGCCGGCGTGCGGGACGCTGTGCAGGCCGGCCGCGCGCGCCGCGGAGAACGCAGAACGGTAGGCATCACGATATTTCCGGCGCTCCTGCTCGATCCCGCCGATGCCGAAACCTACCAACGCGGCGGGAGGTTCCTGCAGAGCGTGCTCGACGGTGATCCTGGCGGCCTGCTCGCCGTACTCGCCGGGGATGTCGAAGATGTAGGCCATCTCCACGCCGCACTCGGCCTGTGAGCGGCGGGCGGCCAGGTCGAGGGCCTCGGTCACCTCTCGCATGGGCATGCCGACGACGTGGTGGGCATAGGGCGTGACCTGAACCTCGGCGTAGCGGGCGCCCTGGGAGGCGAGGTCGCGGGCCAGGCCGACGACGAGCGTGGCCACGTCCCGCGGTTCGCGTACGAGCGCGTTGACGGCGCCGTACACCTCGGCGAAGTGGGGGAAGTCGCGGAAGGTGTAGAAGCGTCGCAGTTCCCCCTCCGTCGTGGGGACACCACTGCCGGGGTGGCGGCGGGAGAGCTCCAGCACGGTCGCGGCGGAGGCCGAGCCGATCAGGTGCACGTGAAGCTCGACCTTGGGCAGGGCGTCGATGAAGGCGTCGATGGTCATGGCGACGACGATACGAGCGGGTCAGCGGGCGAAAACAGCCTTTCACGTCTAATCTGACGTGAAAATGTTAGGTTCCGGCAGGGCGCGCCCCTTCACCGCCCACGACCCGCCACCGCGCTTCACCGCGCTGCTGCGGGCGGCGGGCTTCCGCGCAGCGGCCGTGGACACCGTACGGTGGCGGCACCGGGCCGGCCTCGGCTCGTGGTGGGACGACATCGTCCAGGCGGGCGGCCGACGCTTCGCGGTGATCTCCCGCCTGCCGCCGGAGACCGTGGAGCGTGTCAGGGCCTGCTACCTGCGCCTGGCGGAGCCGTACGTGCTGGAGGGGTTTCCCGTCTGCGCCCACCTGGCCCGCGCCACCCGCTGAGCACCTGCGCCCACCTTGCCCGCGCCACCCGCTGAGCACCAGCCCTCGCGGGTCAGCGTTCCAGTCGCCGCCGCGCGTGCCGTTCCTCGCGCTGGGCGACCTCGAGCCGCTGCCGGCTGTCGGCCAGTTCCCTGCGCGCCTCGTCCAGCCTGCGTTCCAGCGACGCGACCTTGTCCGCACGCTCGTCGTGCTCCTTCGTGGCCGCTTCGAGCGCCTCGCGCCACTCGCGGTGCGCGTTCTCGGCCTCCTGATGTTCCTTCGCCTTCCTCGCCTCGGCCTCCTCGCGTTCCTTCGCGCGGGCGGACTCCTCCTCGGGTGCCGGTTTCCTCCGGGCGGCGGGCCGCTCGCGCTGGACCGGGGCGGGGGCGAAGCCGCTGTAGCTGAGCGGCTTCGCCAGGGTGCCGCGCCGCACCTGCCCGGCTGCGTCGGCGTCGACCATGGCGGCGTCCAGGGTCTGGTCCACCTCGGCGGAGGCCGCGGCCGACAGGTCACCGGCCTGCCTGGCGAGCCTGCCCACCGTACGCGTCACCTCGCCGCGGCGCCGGGTCAGCTCGGCCAGCGCGGCGGCGTCCTGCTCCTGCCAGGCGGCGCGCAGCCGCTCCCCCACCTCCAGCAGCTCGCCCAGCTCGCCGGGGTGCTCGCGGGCGATCCTGTTCACCGCCCAGGCGGACACGGTCGGCTTGCGCAATTTCGCGATCTCGCGCGACAGCCGTACGTCACCCGCGTCCTTCGCCGCGCGGGCCTCGGCCGTGCGGGCGGCGGTGAACTCGGACGGCGGCAGCGCATAGAGCCGGCCGGCCACCTCGTCAAGATCCACATTAGACAAATACCCCACATCCGCGAGTTTCTAGCGCATAGTGGAAACAGTCCCCACGTCGAACGGAGACTCCGGTGTTCGAGCGCTTCACCGACCGTGCGCGCAGGGTCGTCGTCCTCGCGCAGGAGGAAGCCCGGAGGTTGGACCACGACCACATCGGCACGGAGCACATCCTGCTCGGCCTCGTCCACGAGGGCGAGGGGCTGGCCGCCCTGGTGCTCGACGGCTGCGGTGTGGAGCTGGATCACGTACGCGCCTTCGTCGAGCGCGAGGAGGGACGTGGCACCAAGTCGCCGGGCGGGCACATCCCGTTCACGCAGCGGGCCAAGAAGGTGCTGGAGCTGTCGCTGCGCGAGGCGCTGCAACTGCGCCACAACTACATCGGCACCGAGCACATCCTGCTCGGGCTGGTCAGGGAGGGTGAGGGGCTGGCCGCCCGGGCACTGGTGGACGCCGGGGCAGACCTGACCGACGTACGCCAGCGCCTGCTGGACCGGGTGGGCCGCGGCTCCAGAGACCGTCCCCCGGAGATGTTCCATCCCTCCGGCGACGCGCTCGACGAACGCCTCACGCAGATCCAGGAGAGCCTGGAGCGCATCGAACGCCACCTGGGCATCCGGCCGCCAGGCAGGAAGCCGCAGGACGACGAGGGCCTAGGCTGAGGCCAGCACGCCCACGGGCAGCCGGGCCGCCACGACCCCCGGGTCCTCGGTGTAGCC
Organism: Nonomuraea mesophila; assembly: GCF_004352805.1. NCBI lineage: Bacteria > Bacillati > Actinomycetota > Actinomycetes > Streptosporangiales > Streptosporangiaceae > Nonomuraea > Nonomuraea mesophila. Next base: position 7,234 of record NZ_SMLD01000062.1, on the reverse strand, counting down.
GAGTGTGGCGCCCAGCGACAGCAGCAGCCGGCGCATCCTGACGTTGTCGGACAACAACGTCGCCCTGACCTCGGCGTACCCGAGGTCGCGGGCCGCGTGCACCAGCGCCCTGGCCATCACCGTGCCCAGACCGCGCCCCTGCCAGCGGTCTTCGACCAGGACGGCCATCTCGGCGCTGCCGGGATCGGAGGTGAACAGGAGGTTCGCCAGCCCGACGACCTGCCCGTCGTGCCCGGCGACCAGCGAGTGCCCCCTGTTCCTGTCGCACATGCGGTCGAACACGCGCTCGGGCAGCGCCGGCAGCGCGGTGAAGTAGCGGAACCTGCGCGACTCGGGTGAGCATCTGTCGTGCAGGTCGCGTACGGCCTCGCGGTAGATCGAGGTCAGCGGGCGCAGCGTGACCTCCGCCCCGTCGGCGAGCTTGACCCCGCGATCGGCGCCCTCCTGCTCGACGGCCGGCTGGGCGAGCCGGGCGAAGGCGGCGGCCCTGGCCGCCTCCGTCGAGGTGAAGGGCAGCTCGCCGCGGCGCAGCCGGACCGCGCGCCTGGCGGCCACGGGCACGACGAGCAGGGCGGGGTCGGGAAGATCGTGCACGGGTTCACCATAGATCCAGCGGGCATCGTCCGCGCGCAGCAGCTCGGCCAGCAGCTGGGGCAGCCGCCACGGCATCGAGCGCAGCCGGGAGGCCAGCAGCAGGGCCCTGGTGGGTTCGTCGGTGAGTTCGTGGGCCGTGGCCGGCACCACCTGGACCCTGCGGCCGCCGGCCGCCTCCAGGGCCTGGCGCACGGTCTCGGGGTGTGCGGGGATGTCGGCGACGAATTCGTCGACGGTGCCGTCGGTGTCGGGCTGGACGCTCAGCCCGAGGATGTTGCCGCCTCTGTCGGCCAGGGCCGCGGCCAGTGACGCGAGTCGTCCGGGGCGTTCGTCCACCGTGGTCCGGATGCGCAAGAATCCCATGGCCACGAGCATGCCTGGGGGCTGTTACACCGCTACTAACGATGTGTTTCATCAGGAAATATGCCCATTCATCACCGTATGCGGCTCTATACCTGACCCACCACCGCCGAGGTGGGGCGTCGGTTGGCGGCGCTGCCCTGCGATCTCGTCTGGGCCACCACCTGGGAAGAGGAGGCGAACGCCGAGATAGCACCCCGGATCGGGCTGCCACGCCTGCCAGTCGTGACCTGGCCGGAGCCATCCGACGAGCTTGACATCCTCCCGGCCCTGAAGGACCGGGATTCCAGCCGTCGCCGACTGGCCTTCCTGCTTCACCGCCGGTCGCCCGCCCGGGAAAGGGAACTCCCGTTGAGGTCTTACACCAGCTCCACAGGCGTTTCACCTCTCCGCAAGCCCTGCGGCGAGGGTGCTTCTGATCGTTCGTCCGGTGGCTTGGTCATCACCACCGTCGAACACACTACCGAACCGTGCGATGTCGTGCGGCGTTTTGACGCCGGTTCGCCTGGCGGCGAATCGGCTACCCCTGTCCTGCTCCGCAGGGGTCCGATCCCTCCCCCGCCTGAAGGCGGGGGTTTCCTCGGAGGTATCCGATGAACGCGAGGATCAATGGTTCAGGCTCTGCTGGAAGACCAGGACCTTGGTGACCTGGGCGGCCGGACGCCCGTTCGCCTGGGTCGACGACGAGATCACCGACGCCGATCGCAACTGGGTCTCCACGCATCACAGCGGCCGAGCACTCCTTCACCACGTGGAGTCATTCCGAGGACTCGGCGACGAAGACTTCACAGTCCTCGATCAATGGCTTCGAGTCCAGTGACTCAATCATCCGCGATCCACAGGATCTGACAATTGCTCGCCCACCTGTCCGGCGACGGCCCGCTCCGGGCGGCTGCGGGCGCGCATGGTGGGCGCCCTGAGGTGGGACAGGACGCGCGGCCTCGACCAGATCCTTGGGCACGCACACCTGCAGATCATCGAGCCCTCCGACGTGCCGCGCTACGCCGCCCTGGGCGTCACGGCCGACCTGCAGCCGCTGCGGGTTACACACCACGCGCAGATGGACGAGCTGCCGCTGCCCTACCTCGGCCAGCCTCGCGCACCCTGGCGGTATCCATTCGCCGCCCCGATAGCGCACGGCGCCGTCCCTGCCCGGCCGACGCCCGTCCCCTGCCCGAACAGCGCCCGTTGCCGCCCGGCCGACACCCGTTCCTGCCTGGACAGCGCCCGTCCCTGCCTGGCCGCCCGTCCCTGCACGGCTGGCACCCACTCCTGCCCGGCCGACGTTCGTTCCCGCCCGGACAGCGTCTCGTCCTGGCCGCGGCCATGACCGCGTACACGGGCGGCTCGGCCTGGATCAACCGCTCCCAGGCGGGCGTCGTCGAGCCGGGGCGTCCGGCCGACCTGGTGGTCCTGGTCCGCGACCCGTTCGAGCTGGCGCCCGGAGTCCTCTGGACGACGCGCGTGCGCATGACTGGACGGCGAGCCGGTTCACGCGCGGCCGACAGGCGCGCACCCGGAGCGGAAACGACGGAAGGGCCCCCGCACGACGCCGGGGCCCTTCCGTTGACACGCCTACCAGGGGGACTTGTTGCTCCGCAGGCGTTCCAGCGCCTCCTCGAGGATCGCCTTGCCGTCCTTGTCGCTCCTGCGCTCCTTCACATAAGCCAGGTGCGTTTTGTACGGCTCGTTCTTGGGCGGGGCAGGCGGGGCCTCCTCGTCCTGTCCGGCTGGGAGGCCGCAGCGGGGGCAGTCCCATAGCTCGGGGACCGCCGCGTCGCTGGCGAAACTGGGGCGCGTCTCGTGCATGTTGGCGCACCAGAACGAGACCCGCACTCTCGGAGCTGCCTCGCCGCGCTCGGCCTCCCCCATAGGGCCGGCGCCGACTCGGCTGCCACGGATCGCGTTGCCACTACCCACGGATGAACTCCTCGCTCGATCGCCCCGCGCGCAGACACGGGGGGAGAATCACTGTCACGCGTCGAATTGCTTGCTCAGGGCCGCAGGAGCAGGCCGAGAGCGATGATGCAGACCAACCAGACGATGCCGGTGATGACGGTCAGCCGGTCGAGGTTGCGCTCCACCACCGAGGAACCACCGAAGTTCGACGAGAACCCTCCGCCGAACATGTCGGACAAGCCGCCGCCCTTGCCCTTGTGCATGAGGACGAGCAGGATCATGAGAAGGCTCGCCAGGATAAGGGCGATGGAGATTCCGAGTTCCACGGTATGCCTGTTCCTTCAATGCTCTGTTACGCGTGACGATTCAGACTTGCTTCTTGAGGGTACGGCCTGATGTCAAGTCGCACCCCCAGAACGGCTCAGTTAGCCGGGCATATCGGAGAAACGGCAGATCTTCGTGTACTCGCCGGCGTCGATGCTCGCACCACCAACGAGCGCGCCATCGACATCGGGCTGAGCCATGATCCCTGCGATATTGCCTGACTTGACCGAGCCACCGTAAAGGATACGGACCGCAGAGGCCACTTCGGAGTCGTAGAGCTCAGCGAGTCTCACTCGCAATGCTCCGCAGACCTCCTGAGCGTCCTGCGGGGTGGCCACCTCGCCGGTGCCGATCGCCCACACCGGTTCGTAGGCCACCACTATCGATTTTGCCTGCTCGGCCGTGATTTTGCGCAGCGCTCCGTCGAGTTGGCCAAGACTGTGCGCGATGTGACCGCCTTCTTGACGCACCGACAGCCCTTCGCCCACGCACAGGATGGGGGTGAGCGAGTGGCGGTAGGCGGCCTGCACCTTGGCGTTGACGAGGTCGTCGTCCTCGCCGTGGTATTGCCGCCGCTCGGAGTGCCCGATGGTGACGTAGGTGCAGCCGAGCTTGGCCAGCATGGCGCCCGACACCTCGCCGGTGTAGGCCCCGGAGTCATGCTGGGAGAGGTCCTGGGCACCGTAGACGATGCGCAGCTTGTCGCCGTCGACCAGGGTCTGGACGCTGCGCAGGTCGGTGAACGGCGGCAGGACGGCGACCTCGACCTTGTCGAAGTCCTTGTCGCTGAGCCCGAAGGCCAGCTTCTGGACCAGCGCGATGGCCTCGAGGTGGTTGAGGTTCATCTTCCAGTTGCCGGCGATGAGCGGCTTGCGGGTCGTCACGTCACGCCTCCAGAGCCGCGAGTCCGGGGAGGGTCTTGCCCTCGAGATATTCGAGACTGGCCCCGCCACCTGTGGAGATGTGCGAGAACCCGTCCTCCTGCAGGCCGAGCCGGCGAACGGCCGCCGCGGAGTCGCCGCCGCCCACCACGGTGAAGGCGCCGTCGCCGCCGGTCCGGGCGATCAGCGCCTCGGCCACCGCCTTCGTGCCGCCCGCGAACGCGTCGAACTCGAACACGCCCATCGGGCCGTTCCAGAACACGGTCTTGGCGTCGGCCAGCTTGCTCGCGAACAGCTCGCGCGTTCTGGGCCCGATGTCGAGACCCTCCCGGTCGGCGGGGATCGCGGTGGCCTCGACCACCTCGTGCTCGGCGTCGGCGGCGAAGGTGACGGCTGCCAGCACGTCGACCGGCAGGACGAGCTCGACGCCCCGCTTGGCGGCCTCGTCGAGGAAGCCGCGGACCTGGTCGAGCTGGTCCTCCTGGAGCAGCGACCTGCCGACCTCGTGGCCCTGCGCCTTGAGGAAGGTGTAGGCCATGCCGCCGCCGATGAGCAGCCGGTCGACCTTGGTCAGCAGGTTGGCGATGACGCCCAGCTTGTCGGAGACCTTGGCTCCGCCCAGCACGACCACGTAGGGCCGCTCGGGCTCCCCGGTCAGCTTCTTCAGCACCTCCACCTCGGCCACGACCAGCCCTCCCGCCGCGTGCGGCAGCAGCTGGGGCACGTCGTAGACGCTGGCGTGCTTGCGGTGCACCGCGCCGAAGCCGTCGCCGACGTAGAGCTCGGCCAGCCCGGCCAGCCGCTCGGCGAAGGCGCGCCGTGTGGCGTCGTCCTTGGACTCCTCGCCCGGCTCGAAGCGCAGGTTCTCCAGGAGGGCGACCTGGCCGTCCTGGAGCGACTCGACACGACTGCGGGCGCTGTCGCCGACCACATCGGAGGCGAAGGCCGCGTCCTGTCCCAGCAGCTCCCCGAGCCGCGCGGCCACCGGCCGCAACGAGTATTCCGGCGTGACCTGGCCCTTGGGCCGGCCCAGGTGGGCGCAGACCACGACCTTGGCGCCCGCGCCGGTCAGCGCTCTGATCGTCGGGACGGACGCGCGGATGCGGCCGTCGTCGGTGATCGTCTCCCCGTCGAGGGGCACGTTGAGGTCGGCGCGGACGAGCACCCGCCGCCCTTTCACGTCGAGATTGTCAAGCGTGCGCATGCTCGTGCTCCTGCTCATGGCCTCACCCCGCAAGGCGGGCTCGGTCGCCGTCCACCGCCGCCTTCCGCCGCCGCGGTCGCTTCACTTCCGCCGCCCGCGCGGGCGGCGGCACTCCCTCGCCGCATCAGGCGCCGCGACCGACCAGCTCGACCACGTCGGCGAGGCGGTTGGAGTAGCCCCACTCGTTGTCGTACCAGCCGACGACCTTGACCTGGTTGCCGATGACCTTGGTGAGGCCGGCGTCGAAGATGCAGGAGGCCGGGTCGGTGACGATGTCGGAGGAGACGATCGCGTCCTCGGTGTAGCTGATGATGCCCTTCAGCGGGCCCTCGGCGGCGGCCTTGACCGCGGCGTTGACCTCGTCGACGGTGACCTCACGGCCGACGTCGACGGTGAGGTCGGTGGCCGAGCCGGTGGGGATCGGCACGCGCATGGCGAAGCCGTCGAGCTTGCCCTTCAGCTCGGGCAGCACCAGGCCGATGGCCTTGGCGGCGCCGGTGGAGGTGGGCACCACGTTGAGCGCGGCGGCGCGGGCGCGGCGCAGGTCCTTGTGCGGGCCGTCCTGCAGGTTCTGGTCCTGCGTGTAGGCGTGGATGGTGGTCATCAGACCCTTCTCGATGGTGAAGGTGTCGTGCAGGACCTTGGCCATCGGCGCCAGGCAGTTGGTGGTGCAGGAGGCGTTGGAGATGATGGTGTGCTTGGCCGGGTCGTAGTCGCCGTCGTTGACGCCCAGGACGATCGTGACGTCCTCGTTCTTCGCGGGCGCGGAGATGATGACCTTCTTCGCGCCGTTGTCGGCGTGCACCTTGGCCTTGGTGGCGTCGGTGAACAGGCCCGTGGACTCGAGCACCACGTCGACGCCCAGGTCTCCCCACGGGAGCTTGGCCGGGTCACGCTCCTCGAAGACCTTGATCGCCTTGCCGTCGACGGTGATCTCGTCGCTGGTGGCCTTCACCTCGTAGGGCAGCCGGCCGAGGATGCTGTCGTACTTCAGCAGGTGGGCGAGCGTCGCATTGTCGGTCAGGTCGTTGACCGCGACGATCTCGATGTCCTTGCCGCTGGCGGCGACAGCGCGCCAGAAGTTGCGACCGATGCGGCCGAAGCCGTTGACGCCTACGCGGATGCTCATCGGGAACCGATCTCCTCGAACAAATGATGCGGGCTGGTACCTCAACCACGAACCTTATCGGACTCAAATTGGTTTAGACCACTTCAGGTGCCCACCTGTGAATCGTCGTTCTGGCGGCGCGTTTTGAGAGGTTCGAGTAAAGTGCCCGACTCGTCGGAGTAAATTCGTGATTCTCTGGGGGCTGAGATGTCACACAAGCGATCCGGCCTGCTGTCCGGACTGATCGTCGGCCTGCTGGCCGGGCTGATCTGCGCGGCGGGGCTGGGGGCGGCCGTGCTTCTGCAGGAGAGCCTGCCCAGCGGCATCACGACGTTCGGCAACGGCCTTCCTCTCCCTCTGGCCCTGTCCCTGGTCATCGCCTTGGTGGTGGCCTTCGCCATGGGCGCGGTGCGCCCGCGCGCGTTCACCCTGGCGCCTTTCGCCGCGTTGTACGCCGGCGGAGCCGTGGCCGCCGGCCAGATCGCGGGGCTGGCCATCATGATCAGCTCCGCCCAGCGCGAACCCGGCAGGCAAGCCCCTGCCGGCCTGTCCGACATCACCCTGCCCGCCTTCACCGAAGGCCTGCCCGGAGCGCTGGCCCTCTATCGTGACCCGCTGACGCAGACCTGGCCCGCCTGGCTCTACATCGCCGTTGCGGCGCTGGCCGCCCTCGTCCTGGTCGCCCTCCGGGTCACCCGCGTACGCCGCTCGCAGCGGGCCCAGGAGGCGCAGGCGCAAGCGGAGGCCGAGGCCGAGGAAGCGCGGGAGCCGGAATACCGGGCACCCTTCGAACCCGCCCAGGCCCCGGCTCCCAAGCCCACGACCGACCTGTTCACCCCCCGCAAACCGGCCCGCGACTGACAC
>NZ_SMLD01000061.1:0-49013 GCF_004352805.1 Nonomuraea mesophila | reverse complement strand
GAGCCAGGCCTCGCTGAGGTGCGCGGCCTGGGCGAGGATGTCCTGCTCCAGCCGCCGCAGCTCCGGGCCTGGGTCGACGCCGAGCTCCTCGGCCAGGTGGGCGCGGGCCCTGCGCAACGCGCCGAGCGCCTCACCCTGCCGCCCGCACCGGTAGAGGGCCCTGGCCAGCAGCGCCCACGCCCCCTCGCGCAGCGGGTGCTCCCCCGCCAGCCGCTCCAGGTCGGGTACGGCCGCCGCCGCACGGCCCAGCCGGATGACGGCGTCGGCGTGGCGCTCGACGGCGGACGACCGCAGCTCCTCCAGCCGCGCCGCCTCCGCGTCGGCCCAGTGGGCACCGGCGAACTCCTGGTAGGCGGGGCCCTGCCAGAGCGCGAGAGCCTCGGCGAGCCGCTCGTGGCCGGCCGCCGGGTCGCTCACGATGCTCTCGAACCTCCACGCGTCCACCGCCCCCGCCTCCAGGCGCAGCGCGTAACCGGGCGGCTGGGTGACGAGCACGCCGGCGGGCGCGCGCGGCGACCTGCCCGGCTCCAGGGCCCGGCGCAGGTTGGACACGTACGACTGGACGGCCGCGAGCGCCTTGGGCGGCACCTCGTGGGCGTAGAGGTCGTCGATGAGGCGGTCGACCGGCACCGCCCGGCCACCGGCGGCCAGCAGGCGGGCGAGCACGGAACGCTGGCGGGGCCTGCCCAGCGCGACCGGCTCGCCGTCGAGGTGTGCGGCGAGCGGGCCGAGCACGCGGAAGGTCAGCACGATGCTGACACGGTACGACAGCGCCGCGCACGATCGAACCGGCCATCGCCCGCCATTGCGGTCCGTAATTGGCCGCATTGCCCTCTACCGTGGGGCCATGCATCCCGTCCTCAGCCGCAGGGCGCTCAACCGGGCCACCCTGGACAGGCAGTACCTGCTGCGCCGTACCACCCGCTCCGTGACCGAGGTGGTGGAGCACCTGGGCGGCCTCCAGGCCCAGACGCCGCACACCTGGTACACCGGCCTGTGGAGCCGCATCGAGGGGTTCAAGCCCGACGACGCGGCCGGCCTGCTGTCCTCGCGCCGGCTGGTCCGCATCGCGTTGCAGCGCTCGACCATCCACCTCGTCACCGCCCGCGACTGCCTGTCCATGCGGCCCCTGCTGCAGGTCGTGGGCGAACGCAGCGCCCTCGGCGCGTTCGGCGGGCGGCTGCGGGGGGTGGACCTGGACGAGCTGGCGGGCGCGGGCCGGGCGCTGCTGGAGGCGCGGCCCATGACGTTCGCCGACCTGGGGCGGGCGCTGGCCGAACGGTGGCCGTCGCACGATCCCCACGCGCTGGGCCAGGCCGTGCGCTGGCTGCTGCCGCTGGTGCAGGTGCCGCCGCGCGGGCTCTGGGGCAGGAGCGGGCCCGCCGCCCACACGACCGCAGAGTCCTGGCTGGGCTTCGAGGCGCCGCCGATGACGCCCGCGGAGCTGGTGCTGCGCTATCTGGCGGCGTTCGGCCCCGCGTCGATGATGGACGTGCAGACCTGGTCGGGGCTGACCCGGCTCGGCGAGGTGGCCGAGTCGCTGGACCTGGCGCGCTTCACCGGCGAGAACGGCAGGACCCTGTACGACCTGCCCGGAGCTCCCCGCCCCGACGAGGACACCCCCGCGCCGGTCCGGCTGATGTACGACTTCGACAACCTGTTCCTGTCGCACGCCGACCGGTCCAGGGTCCTGACGGAACGCGCGTCCGCCACGCTGAAGAGCTTCATGGGCAAGAACGCCTCCCTCCCGCGCATCATCCTCGTGGACGGCCTCGCGGCCGGCGACTGGACGGTCACCCGGGCCAGAGGCACCTCCACGCTCACCCTGCACCGGTGGGAGCCGATCCCCGTCATGGACGAGGCAGAGGAGGAGGGCCGGCGGCTGCTGGAGTTCCTGGCCCCGGGCGACAAGCACACGATCGCCGTCGCGGACGGCCCCTCCCGCTCGTGAACGATTCTGCAGTGCAGAACGATGTGCTGCAAAAGCGGCCAGGGTCGGTATGGTGGCCCACGTGCCAGAACGTAACCAGTCCGCCTCGCTCAGACGTGCGCTGGCCGTGCTGGAGCACGTCCGCGAGCACTCCGGCCTGTCACTGACGGAGCTGGCCGAGGCGGCTGGACTGCCCAAGAGCACGGTGCTGCGGCTGACCACGCCGCTCATCGAGGCCAGGCTGCTCGACCGCGACCGCAGGACGGGCGCCTACCGGCTGGGCCACGGCACGCTGCGGCTCGGCCAGTCCTACCTGGCCACACTCGACCTGCGGGCGGTCGCGGCCGAGGAGTCGCACCGGCTGATGAACGACGTGCGCGAGACCGTCCACCTCGTCGTCTACGACCCGCCGCACGTCGTCTACATCGACAAGGTGGAGAACGACGCCAACGTCCGCATGGGCTCGCGCATCGGCAGCCGCGGCCCCGCCCACTCCACGGCGGTCGGCAAGGCCATCCTCGCCTGGCAGCCCGAGGACGCCCTCGCCGACCTGATCCTGGAGCCGAGGACCAAGCACACGATCGTCGACCCCGAACGCCTGCGCGCCGACCTGGCCCACACCAGGCGCCGCGGCTACGCGGTCGACGACCGCGAGAACGAGCCCGAGGTGCGCTGCGTCGCGGCGCCGATCTTCAACCACCACGACGCGGTCGCCGCCGCCATCTCCGTCTCCGGCCTGTCCTCGCGGATCACCGCCGCGCGCGTACGGGAGCTGGGGCCGCTGGTGGCCGGGGCGGCGGCGCGGATCTCGAGAAAGCTGGGTAGCCAGTGCCGATGACGGGGCCGACCACCGGGCCGACGACAGGGCCGACGACAGGGCCGACGACAGGGCCCACCACCGGGCCGAGCACATCGACGACAGATCTCGTCACCTTCGGCGAGACCATGGCGCTGTTCGCCGCCCGCCGCACCGGGCCGATGCGCTTCGCCCGCGACTTCGACCTGGGCCTGGGCGGCGCCGAGTCCAACGTCGCGATCGGCGTCGCCCGGCTCGGCCACCGCGCGGCCTGGGTCGGCAGGGTCGGGGCCGACGAGTTCGGCGACCTGATCCGCCAGACCCTGCTGGGCGAGGGCGTGGACGTGCGGGCCATCGCCGACCCCGACGCGCCCACCGGACTGATGATCAAGGGCAGGCGTACGGCCGACCTCATCGACGTGCGCTACTACCGCAAGGACAGCGCGGGCTCGCGGTTGTGCGCCGACGACCTCGACCCCGAGCTGATCAGGTCGGCCCGCGTGCTGCACGTCTCCGCGATCACGCCCGCGCTCTCCGGCACGGCCCGTGAGGCCGTACGCCACGCGATCGCCGAGGCGCGGGCCGCGGGCGTGCTCGTCTCGCTCGACGTCAACTACCGCAGGGCGCTGTGGACGCCCGGCGAGGCGGGGGCGTGGCTGCGCCGGACGGTCGGCGACGTGGACGTGCTGTTCGCGACCGAGGCCGAGGGCCGGCTGATCGCCGACGTCGAAGGCGCCACCGAGCTGGCCGGGGCGCTGGCGAAGCTGGGGCCGCGGCACGTGCTCATCAAGTTCGGGGCCGAGGGCGCCATGGAGCTGTCCGACGGCGTCGAGCTGCGGGCGGACCCCTACGACGTGACGGAGGTCGACCCCGTGGGGGCCGGCGACGCGTTCGCGGCCGGCTGGCTGGCCGACTGGCTGGCGGGGGCCGAGCCCGCGCAGCGGCTCAGCACGGCGTGCGCGGCGGGGGCGTTCGCCGTGACCTCGCAGGGCGACTGGGAGAGCCTGCCCCGGCGGTCCGACCTGAGCCTGCTGCGCCGGCCCACCGACGGCGTGAGCAGGTGATCACCACGTCGGGTCGGCGGTTGCCGCCCGGTTGACCCGTACGGCAGCCGTAGCATGGCGTCCATGAAGCGCCCGCTGGGAGAGCTCGAGTCCACGATCATGGACAGGATGTGGTCCTACCGCCGGCCCGCCTCCGTCCGTGACGTCCTCGAAGACCTCCGTCAGGAGCGTGAGATCGCCTACACCACGGTCATGACCGTGATGGACAAGCTGCACACCAAGGGCCTGCTCAAGCGCGAGCCGGTCGGCCGGGCCTACGTCTACGAGCCGATCTTCACCAAAGAGGCCTACACCGCCGAGCTGATGCGGCACGCCCTGGCCACCAGCGGCAACCAGGCCGCCACCCTGGTCCACTTCCTCGAGCGGCTCACGCCCGAGGAGGCCACCGCCATGGAGGCCGCGCTGCGGGTCTGTCCCCCCAGGGGCCACCACGCCTGACGGCGCGCCCGTCCTGGCCGGGCGCCGCATTTCAGGGCCATACCTTTTCCTGTTTCCGCTCCGGCCTTGGGGGCAGGCGGGGAGGACTCGTCCGGGGGAAGGAACGATGATGACTGATGTTTCCGGTATGGGTTCCGGGCCGAACGACGAGCGCGAGGTGCTCACCAACCGGCAGGGACACCCGGTCTACGACAACCAGAACCAGCGCACGATCGGCCCGCGCGGCCCGGCGACGCTGGAGAACTACCAGTTCCTGGAGAAGATCAGCCACTTCGACCGGGAGCGCATTCCCGAGCGCGTGGTGCACGCCAGGGGCACGACCAGCTACGGCTTCTTCGAGGCGTACGGCAAGCTCGGCGACGAGCCGATCAGCCGCTTCACCAGAGCCAAGCTCTTCCAGGAGGCGGGCAAGCGCACCGACGTGGCCCTGCGCTTCTCCACCGTGATCGGCGGCCGGGACTCCGCCGAGACCGCCCGCGACCCGCGCGGTTTCGCGGTCAAGTTCTACACCGAGGACGGCAACTGGGACCTGGTCGGCAACAACCTGGCGGTCTTCTTCATCAGGGACGCCATCAAGTTCCCCGACGTGATCCACTCGCTGAAGCCCGACCCGGTCACGTTCCGGCAGGATCCCAACCGCATCTTCGACTTCATGTCGCAGACGCCCGAGAGCCTGCACATGCTGGTCAACCTGTTCAGCCCGCGCGGCATCCCCGCCGACTACCGGCACATGCAGGGGTTCGGCGTGAACACCTACAAGTGGGTCAACCGGGAAGGCGAGTCGTTCCTGGTGAAGTACCACTGGATGCCCAAGCAGGGCGTGCGCAGCATGACCGAGGCCGACGCCGCGGCCGTCCAGGCGAACGACCTGGGGCACGCCACCAAGGACCTGCACGACGCCATCGAGCGTGGCGACTACCCGGAATGGGAGCTGCTGGTCCAGCTGATGAGCGACGACGAGCATCCCGAGCTCGACTTCGACCCGCTGGACGACACCAAGGTGTGGCCGGAGAACGAGTTCCCCGCCCTGCCGGTCGGGCGGCTGGTGCTCGACAGGAACGTGGAGAACCAGTTCGCCGAGAACGAGCAGGCCGCGTTCGGCACCGGTGTGCTCGTGGACGGGCTGGACTTCTCCGACGACAAGATGCTCATCGGCCGTACGTTCTCCTACAGCGACACGCAGCGCTACCGCGTCGGGCCCAACTACCTGCAGCTGCCGGTCAACCAGGCCAGGAACGCCGCCATCCGCACCAACCAGCGCGACGGGCTGATGACGTACTTCGTCGACACCGGGGGCGAGAGCCCGCACATCAATTACGAGCCGTCGCTGCGCGGCGGCCTGCGCGAGGCCGAGTACCCGCATCCCGACGAGGTCGGGCCGGAGGTCAGGGGACGGCTCACCCGCAAGCGCATCCCGCGTACCAACGACTACACCCAGGCCGGGCAGCGCTACCTGCTGATGGAGCAGTGGGAGCGCGACGACCTCGTGCACAACTTCGTCTCGGCGCTGCGCCAGTGCGACCGGCGCATCCAGGAGCGCATGGTCTGGCACTTCCTGCTCGCCGAGGACGATCTCGGGCTGCGCGTCGGCGAAGGGCTGGGCATCGGCCCGGACGACGTGGCGCAGCTGGAGCCGCTGAAGAGCCAGGACCTCACCGAGGAGGACCGCAACAGGCTGGCCAAGCTCGGCAGGAACGGCCCCCGCGACGTCGAGGGCCTGAAGATGACGCACTGCGTGCCGAACGAGCGCGCCGCGCACGCCGAGCGCTGACCTGCCACTTTACGTCGGGCCTGCCTGGGGGCAGGCTCGGAGGAGGGGGAGGTGCCCACGATGGACGACAAGCAGTGGAACGTGCAGATCTGGATCCATGAGGACGACGAGGACGCCGTGACCACGGCCACGGCGGTCCTGTTCACCTCGGACGGCAAGCGGCACGAGAGCGTGGGCCGGGCCCGGCGCAACCCCGCCGACCGGCCCGTGCCGGGGATCGGGGACGAGCTGGCCGTCGGGCGGGCGTTGTCCGACCTGTCGGCGAAGCTCATCCAGGACGGCGCGGAGGACGTCGCCCAGCTCGCCAGCCCAGTGTGACCAGCCCAGGGTGACCGGCCCGATGTGACCGGCCCAGCTCGACCGGCCCGGTACGAGCGACCCGTCCGGCCGGCCGGTCGGCCGGGGGGTCAGAGCAGGCCGGCGGCGGCCAGGAGCTTGCCGATCCTGCCGGTCTCGTCGGCGTTGAGCGGGACCTGCGGCAGCGCGGTGATCGGGCAGTCGATGATCCCGCGCAGGTGCAGCGCGGCCTTGAACGCTCCAAGGCCGGACGAGCTGCCGCCCATGCGCGAGCCGCCGACGTGGACGATCTGGAACAACCTGACCAGGCGCTCCTGCTCGGTCCTGGCCGCCTCCCAGTCGCCGCGGGAGGCGCAACGGTAGAGCTCGACGTAGCCGTGCGGGTCGACGTTGCCGAGGCCGGGCACCACGCCGTCGGCGCCCATCCACAGGGCCGAGTCCACGGTCACCTCCGACCCGGTCAGCACGCTGAACGGCGGCGTACGGCCCATGATGACCTCGCGCAGGCCGCCGTCGTCGCCGCTGGAGTCCTTGACCCCGGCCAGTACGCCCTCGGCGGCCAGTTCGAGCACCAGCGCGGCGCTCAGCTTGGTGTGCACCGACACCGGCAGGTCGTAGGCGTAGACCGGCAGCCCGCCCCGCGCGGCGATCGTACGGAAATGGGTGCGGATCTCGTCGGGGTGGGTGCGCGTGTAGAAGGGCGCGGTCGCCACCAGCCCGGACACCCCGGCCTCACGGGCGACGCGGGCGTGTTCGAGCACCCGCGGCGTCGTCATGTCGATCACCCCGGCCAGCACCGGCACCTGACCGGCCACGTGCCCGACGACCGTGTCCAGCACGACCCGCCGCTGCGCGTCCGTCAGGTACGCCACCTCCGACGACGATCCCAGCACGAACAGCGCGTCCACTCCCCCGGCCAGCAGATGGCCGACCAGCCGGGTGAGCGACGCGGTGTCCACCTGGTGGTCGGGGGTCAAGGGGGTGCACACCGGGGGGATCACACCGGTCAGCCTCATGGGCGCTCCTGGATCAGTTCGAGGTCGGTCGCTCCTGCCGCCACCGGGTGGTGGCAGTGGAACAGGTGGTCGTCGTCCGTCCGCGCCGCGGGCATCTCCGCCGCGCAGGCGTCGTTGGCCCGCCAGCACCGCGTGCGGAACGGGCAGCCGCTGGGCGGCCTGGTGGCCGAGGGCACGGCGCCGACGAGCGGGATCGGGTTGATCGGCGAGATCAGCCCGGGGGTGGCGGAGAACAGCGCCCGCGTGTACGGGTGCCGGGCGTTGTGCGGTACGGCGTGGGCGGGGGTCTGCTCGACGATCCGGCCCAGGTACATGGTGACGACGCGGTCGCTCATCCTGCGTACGGTCTGGATGTCGTGCGAGACGAACACCAGCGCGAGCCCGAGCCGTTCCTTCAGGTCGAGCAGCAGGTTGAGGATCTGGGCGCGGACGGACACGTCGAGCGCGCTGGTGGGCTCGTCGGCGACGACGAGCTCGGGTTCGAGCGCGAGCGCCCTGGCCACGGCGACGCGCTGGCGCTGGCCGCCGGACAGCTGGCTGGGCAGCGCCTCGGCGGCGCTGGACGGCAGCCCGACCAGGTCGATCAGCTCGCGTACGCGGGCGTCGCGCTGGGCGGGGGTGCCGCGGCGGTGCACGTTGAGCGGGTCGCGCAGCACCTGCCGTACGGGCAGGCGCCGGTTGAGCGCCGTGGACGGGTCCTGGAAGATCATGCCGACGCTCGACCCGATGAGGGCGCGCCGTTCGGACTCCTTGAGCGACCACAGGTCCTCGCCGCGGTAGGTCACGGTGCCGGAGGTGGGCCGTTGCAGGCCGACCAGCACCTTGGCCAGCGTCGACTTGCCGCAGCCCGACTCGCCGACGATGCCGACGGTCTCGCCGGCGGCGACGGTGAGGTCGGCGCCGGTCAGCGCGTGGACGCGGTCCCGCGTGAAGAGGCCGCCCGAGCGGGCCTTGTGCACGACGTGCACGTCGTCGAGCTCAAGCACGCTGCTCACTCCTCGTCTCGCGGTTCGTGCCGGTCGCGGCGACCGCCGGGTGGTGGCAGGCCACCGCGTGCGTGGCGTCGCCGTTCACGGGGCCGTCCAGGACGGGCGCGTCGGTACGGCACACGTCGGTGGCCATCGGGCACCGGTCGGCGAACCGGCAGCCGTCGGGGAAGTCGGCCGGCGCGGGCACGACGCCGCGGATCTGCGTGAGCCGCTCGGCCCCCGACTCCAGCGACAACACCGAGCCGAGCAGGCCGCGGGCGTAGTGGTGGGCGGGCGCGCCGACGAGGGAGTGGGTGGCGCCGGTCTCGACGATCTGGCCGCCGTACATGACGACCACGCGGTCGGTGACGTCGGCGACGAGCGCGAGGTCGTGCGAGACGAGGATCAGCGCGAAGCCGAGTTCCTCGCGCAGCTTCAGCAGCAGCTCGATGACCTGCGCCTGGACGGTCACGTCGAGCGCGGTGGTGGGCTCGTCGGCGACGATCAGCTTGGGGTCGCGCGAGAGCGCCATCGCGATGAGCACCCGCTGCCGCTGCCCGCCCGACAGTTCGTGCGGGTAGGAGGACAGGGTGCGGCGGGCGTCGAGGCCGACGAGTTCGAGCAGTTCGGCGGGGGTGCGCCGGCCGCCGCGGCGGGTGAGCTGCTTGAGCTGGGCCTTGATGGTCATGGCGGGGTTGAGCGAGGACAGCGCGTCCTGGTAGATCATCGCCATCTCGTGCCCGAGCAGCCGGCGGCGGGCGCGGCGCGGCAGCGAGAGCAGCTCGCGCTGGTCGAAGCGCACGTGGCCGCTGACGCGGGCGTCGCGCGGTTGCAGGCCCATGATGGTGAGCGCGGTCAGCGACTTGCCGCAGCCCGACTCGCCGACCAGGCCGAGCACCTCGCCGGGGCGCACCTCGAAGCCGATGCCGTCGACGATGTCGACGCCCTCGGTGAACCCGATGCGCAGCCGCTCCACCGTGAGGATGGGCGGCCCTTGGGGCAGCGGGCGGGCGCGTTCGGCGAGCCGCTGCGCGGCCTCGGCCAGTCCGGGCAGCTCGACGACCTCGCCGGAGCCGGGCCGGGCCCGCTCGAAGGCGTCCTCGTCCTTCGTGACCGGCGCCTTGCGGGCGGCGGGCGCCGCCCAGGCGTCGGAGATGCCTTCGGACAGGATGTTCAGGGCGAGCACGGTCAGCAGGATCAGCAGGCCGGGGAAGACCGTGCCCCACCAGCCGCCGAGCAGCACGAGGTTCTTGCCGTCGGCGATGACGCTGCCCCACGACGGGTCCGGCGGGCGTACGCCGGCGCCGATGAACGACAGCGACGCCTCGAACACGATCGCGTCGGCCACCATCACCGTGCAGAACACCAGCACGGGCGCCGCGCAGTTGATCGCGACGTGCTTGACGACGATGTGCGGGGTGCGGGCGCCGATGATGCGCTCGGCCGCGACGTAGTCCTCGCCGTACTGGGCGAGGACGTTCGCCCGTACGACCCTGGCCACGGACGGCATGTAGAGGAAGGCGATGGCCATGACGAGGACGGGGATGCTGCCGCCGAACACGGCGACGAGCACGGCGGCCAGCGCGATGCCGGGAAACGCCATGATCACGTCGAGCAGGCGCATGATGGTCTCGTCCACGGCCTTGCGCGAGGTGGCGGCGACGGCGCCGATGACCGCGCCGGCCACCAGGGCGAGCCCGGTCGCGCCGAGGCCGATCACGAGGGACCAGCGGGCGCCGTACAGGAGCCTGGACAGGATGTCGCGGTTGGCGCTGTCGAGTCCCATCCAGTGCTCGGCCGACGGGCCGCCGCCGGACGCCTCCTGGAAGAACGGCGAGTGCGGCGCGATGAGCGGCGCCAGCACCGCCGCCAGCACGACGGCGGCGATGAGGCCGAGCGAGATCCACGACAGCGGCTTCAGCCTGCGGAACGTCACGCCGGGGCGGGCCAGGCGGTCGGTGAGTCCACGTCTCATGAGGCGCTCCTGAGGCGGGGGTTGACCAGCAGGTAGAGGACGTCGACGACCAGGTTGACGATCATGAAGCCGACGGCGATGGTCAGCACGACGCCCTGGACGACGGCGGGGTCGCCGTCGCGCACGGCGTTGATCATGAGCTGTCCCATGCCGGGCAGGCCGTAGATCGTCTCGATGACCACGGTGCCGCCGATCAGGTAGCCGATGCGCAGGCCGAGCACGGTCAGCGGGTTGATGAGGGCGTTGCGCAGCACGTTCCTACCGACGACCACGATCGGCGGCAGGCCGCTGCCGTACGCGGTGCGCACGTAGTCGCGGTCCAGTTCCTCCACCACCGACGTGCGGATGATGCGGGTGAGCTGGGCGGCGATCGGCAACGACAACGACAGGGCGGGCAGCGTCATCGACCGCAGCCAGCCGGCGAACGAGTCGGCCGGGTTGATGTAGCCGCCGGTGGGGAACAGCCCCTCCCCGACCGCCAGCCACTGGATCATCAGCAGCGCCAGCCAGAACGACGGCGCGGCCACCCCGATCAGCGACACCAGGCGGACGAGCTGGTCGGGCCAGCGGTCGCGGTAGAGCGCCGCGACCACGCCGAGCACGAACGCCAGCACCAGCCCTACGACCAGGCCGAGGAACGTCAGCTGCAACGTCAGCGGCAGGGCCGTCGTCACCGACTCGATGACCGGCTTCTTGGTGAGCACGCTGGTGCCCATGTCGCCCTGCGCCAGATCCATGACGAAGCGGACGTAGCGCAGCGGGAGCGGGTCCAGCAGCCCGTTCTCGAGCTGGAACTGGTGGATCTGCTCGGGGGTCGGGTTCGCGCCCTGGAAGTAGGCGTACTCCGGCTTGCTGTTGGAGAAGCGCATCACGATGAACACGAACGCGACCACGCCGAGCACGAGCGGGACGAGGATGAGGAGCCGCCGCAGCAGCATCCGGGCGACGAGCGTCATGTCCTCTTGGCCTGCAGGAGGTTGATGCCGGGGTACGGCTGGGCCTCGATGCCGGACACCTTCTTGGCGTCCCAGGCGGTCATGAGCTCGGTGTGGACGACCGGGTAGAGCACGGCCTGCTCAGCGATCATGTCCAGATATTTGTGGACCGTGGCCTGCTTCTTCTCCTTGTCCGGTTCCTTGGTGGCCTCGTCCATCAGGGCGAACAGCGCCTTGGCGTCCTTGCTGCCGTCGTAGTGGGCGTACTTCATCCACAGGCCGCCCTCGACGAAGTTGTAGCGGCAGATCAGGTCGGCGTCCATGCCGAACTGGTTGGGGTTCGAGGCGGCGGCGACCACCTGGTAGTCCTGGAACTGGTCCATCTTGGTGAACAACGCCGCCGTGTCCTGCGGCTCCAGCGTGGTCGTGATGCCGACCGCCTCCCAGGAGGCGGCGATGGTCGGCAGGCAGTCGGCGATCCAGCTCACGTTGACGGCCATCAGGTTGACCGTCAGGTTGCTGACGCCCGCCTCCTTCAGCAGCGCCTTGGCCTTGTCGGGGTCGTAGTCGTAGACGACGGAGGCCCGCTTGTGGTCGGGGTGGCCCTCGTTGAGGAAGGAACTGGAGGCCGTGCCGTGGCCCTTGAGCGCCACGTCGATCATCTTCTGCTTGTCGATCGCGTAGTGCAGCGCCTGGCGCACCCGTACGTCGTCGAACGGCTTGGTGGCCGTGTTGAACATCAGGAACATGTGGTTCATGCCCTTGCCGCCCTCGACCGTCAGCCCCTGCTGCTTGAGCTGGTCGACGTTGGCGTAAGGGATGTTGTCGGCGATCTGCGCCTCGGCGGACGAGCCGGAGATCTTGGCCACGCGGGCGGCGGCGTCGACGATGGTCAGCCAGTTCATCTTCTTGACCGTGGCCGGGCGCGGGCCGTTGTAGCCGTCGTGCGCCTCGAAGGAGGTGTTCGACTTGGGGTTGTGCGCGACCAGCTTGTACGGCCCCGAACCCACGGCCTTGCCGCCCTTGGCCTGGTCCCAGGCGCCGGGCTGGCCGAACACGTGCTTGGGCATGATCTTGGCGATGGTCAGCCGGGGCGCGGCGTCGGCGAAGGGGAACTTGAAGACCAGCTCGACACTGCGGTCATCGACCTTCTTCACCTCTTCCAGCCAGGATCTGAAGAAGTTGCCGATCAGCACGTTCGCCTCGGGGTCGAGGACACGTTCGAAGGTGAAGACGACGTCGTCGGCGGTGACCGGCTTCCCGTCGTGCCACGTGGCGCCCTCGCGGAGGGTGAACGTCCATGAGGTCGCGTCCAGGTCGGACGGCAGCTCGGTGGCGAGCGCGGCGTACGGCTCGCGGGTGATCGGGTCGGTGTCGAGCAGTCCTTCGTAGACGTGGTTGATCGCCGCCATCGAGAAGGCGGACGCGGTCTGCGTGGGGTCCCAGCTCTGGTCGTTGCCGTACCCGATGACGGCGGTGATCAGGTCCTTGTTGGATCCGGCGCCGACCGAGCCGGTCGATGCCGGGCCTCCGGAACAGGCGGCGACGGTGGCCGCGATGAACGCCGCCGCACCCGTCGCTCCGCTGTAACGCAGGAAGTCGCGGCGGCTGAAGTCAGAGCTCACGGATGCCTCCTGGGGGGGTAGAACATGGGACGTCCCATGTCCTATCTTTTGCGTAAGTGGGACGCTAGATGGCAATGCGGCCCGGGGTCAACCAAAGATTTCCGTAATGTTACGTAAGTGGCTATGAGAAGGTGACTGTTCATGACGACTGTCCCGCGCCCGGTACGCCCGAGCAGGGCCGTGGAGGCCCAGGAGGGCGTGAAGGACCTCATCGTGAGGCGCGGGCTGGTGGCGGGCGACCCCCTGCCCACCGAGTCGGAGCTGATGGAGGAGCTGCAGGTCAGCCGCAACTCGATCAGGGAGGCGCTGAAGGCCCTGCAGGCCGTCGGCATCGTCGACATCCGGCACGGCTTCGGCATGTTCGTCGGGCGGATGTCGCTGGCGGGGCTCGTCAACGAACTGACCTTCCACAGCCGCATCACGCTGCAGAACGGCAAGAACCACCTGGCCAACCTCATCGAGATCCGCGAGATCCTGGAGAGCGGCCTCGTGGAACGCCTCATCGAGCTCGGCCCCGCCGCCGACCTGACGCCGGTGGCCGACGTCATCGTCAGGATGGAGGCCGAGGCGCAGGCCGGGCCCGTCTCCCCGGAGACCGACCGCCTCTTCCACGACCTCCTCTACCGGCCGCTCGGCAACCCGCTCGTCGGCCAGCTGCTCGGCGCGTTCTGGGACGTCTACTACCAGCTGCGCGACCAGCTCGGGGCGCCCGACGAGTCGCCCGACGACGTGGTCACGCGGCACCGCGACATCTACACCGCCGTGCTCGCGGGCGACCGGGCCGGCGCGGTGTCCGCCGTGCACGCCCACTTCAAGGGCGTACGCAACCGCGTGGGCCGGATCACCTCATGAGGCAGCGGGCAAGGCCGTCAGCGGGCGGGCCAGCGCTCCACGCGCCGCCAGTGCTCGCGCCACTGCGCGAACCACGTCGCGAACCACGGATGCACCCCCGCCAGCGGCAGGATGTAGGCGACCGTCTCGAAGTAGTAGCTGCGCTGGAAGCGCCACGGCATGCGCTGCAGTTCCTGCACGTTGCTGGCCCGGTCGGCCAGCTTCACCAGCACGGCCTGCGGCGGAGCCTTGACCAGGGCGGCCAGATAGTCGGCCTTCACGCCGCCGCGCGGTCTGCTCACCCAGCGCACCAGGGCGGCCACGCGGGGCCCGAACCGGTTGGCGATCTCCGCCTCCGTGCACGCCGTGTCCTCCAGCACGTCGTGCAGCACGATCGCCACGAGCACGTCCCGCTCGTCCACCCCGGCGCCGGCGACGGCCACCTCCAGCGCCTCCAGCAGGTGATCGAGGTAGGGGCGCCCCGTGGGCCGCTGCTGGGCCCCGTGCCAGCGCCGCGCGAAGGCCACCGCGTCGCGCAGGGCGCCCACGGTCTCCGGCGGGAGCAGCTTGCCGACAGGCCCTTCCGCCTGCTCCCAGGACGTCCAGCTCGTGAAGGTCTGCATGCTTTCCTCCCGCTATGGCCGGGCCCCATAGTTGTCCTACGCTGAACACTATGGCCGAGATCGCCGTCCCCGACGGGTTGTGGACATTCAACGGAGAAGTGCTGCGCATCGTGCCGGGCAGCGACAAGGACGTCCACGAGCTGCGCAGGACGTTGGGCGAGGTGGTGGTCCCGCTGGCGGCGATCGCGGGGATGACGTACGAACCGGGCCGCAAGGGCGGCCACGTACGGCTGCGCCTGCGCAAGGGCGCAGACGCGCTGTCCGACATCGTCGCCGGCCTGCTGGCGCCGCCCGCCGACCCCTACCGGCTGGCGGTCCCGAAGAACCGCGCGGGAGCGGGCGAATACTTCGCCGACGAGGTCCGTGACACCCTGCTCGTCTACCAGACGCCGAGCGGCCCCTGCGAGGACTACCTGTTGCCGCCCCCGCCGGTGCCCATCTCCGCCACCGCCGGCGACGGCACCGCCCTGTTCGACGGCGATCGCGTGCGCCTGGAGTGGACCGGCTTCGCGAGCACCGACAAGGAGAAGGCGGGTTCGCAGGAGTTCCCGCTGTCCGACATCGCCGGGGTGGAGTGGAAACCCCAGTCCGGCATGGCCTACGGCACGCTGCGCTTCCGCATCAAGGGCGAACGGCCCGTCCAGCAGCCGCCGCAGAAGGACACGCGCTGCGTGGCCTGGGGCATCCAGCGTTTCGGGGGCGCGACGGCCCTGGTCGCCGCCGCCGTGCTCGCCCGGCTGCCGCGCGACGTCCCCGAACTGCCGCCCGCGCCGGTGCCCGGCTCCGACGACGTGCACGACGCCGTGCTGCGCCGCCTGGCCGAACTGGGCGAGCTGCACCGCGCCGGAGTGCTGACCGACGAGGAGTTCACCGCGGCCAAGCAGGCCGTGATCCGCCGCCTGCAAGAGTCGTAGGCCAAGGCCTCAGCCAGGGAGATCCGATGACACCCGACGAAGACAAGCTCCTGCGCCGCGCCATCGCGCTGGCGGGCGAGGCCCGCGCGGGCGGCAACCCGCCGTTCGGCTCGCTGCTGGCCGGGCCCGACGGGACCGTCCTGGCCGAGGAGCGCAACTCCTCGCTCACCGACCGCGACATCACCGCCCATCCGGAGCTCAAGCTGGCACGCTGGGCCGGCCGCGAGCTCGACCCGGCGACCGCCGCCGCCACGACGATGTACACCAGCTGCCAGCCGTGCGGCATGTGCGCGGGCGCCATCGCGCGCTCGGGCCTCGGCCGGGTCGTCTACGCGCTGTCCGGCGAGCAGCTCGACGGGCTCAAGCCGCCCGGCACCGCCTTCACCGACCCGCCCAGCGAGGGTCCCGCCCTCTACGCCGAGGCCCGTGTGCCGGTCGAGGGCTACTACCGCTGACCGGCGCCGGCTCAGAGGCCCGGGAGCCGGGCCACGCCGTCACGGCGGGCCTGGTCGGCGACCGCGGCGGCGACGGCGGGCACGACGCGGGGGTCGAACGCCTCCGGGATGATCCGGTCGGCCGACAGTTCCTCCTCGACCACGGCGGCCAGGGCGTGAGCGGCGGCGATCTTCATGTTCTCGGTGATGGCCGAGGCGCGGGCCGACAGGGCGCCCCTGAAGACCGCGGGGAAGGCCAGCACGTTGTTGATCTGGTTGGGGAAGTCGCTGCGCCCGGTGGCCACGACGGCGGCGTGCTCCCGGGCGATCCCGGGGTGGATCTCGGGCTCGGGGTTGGACAGCGCGAAGACGATGGAGCCGGGCGCCATGGAGGCGATGGCCCGCTCTCTGACCGTCGAGCCCGACAGTCCGATGAAGACGTCCGCCCCGGCCAGGGCCTCCTCGGTCGTGCCGGTGTGCCCGGACTGGTTGGTGCAGCCCGCGATGAGCGCCTTGTGGGGGTTGAGGTCGTCGCGGCCGGTGTGGAGCACACCCTTGCTGTCGGAGACGGCGACCTCGCCGATGCCGGCGTTCAGCAGCATGCTCGCGACCGCGAGGCCCGAGGCGCCCGCGCCCGCCACGACGGCGCGCAGGTCCCACAGCCGCCGGCCGGTCACCCGCGCCGCGTTGCGCAGCGCGGCCAGCACCACGATGGCCGTGCCGTGCTGGTCGTCGTGGAAGACGGGGATGTCCAGCACTTCCCTGAGCCGGCGCTCCACCTCGAAGCAGCGCGGCGCGCTGATGTCCTCGAGGTTGATGCCGCCGAACGACGGGGCCATCCGGACGATCGTCTCCACCAGCTCGTCGACGTCCGTGCAGTCGAGGCAGATGGGCACGGAGTCCACGCCGCCGAACTGCTTGAACAGCAGCGCCTTGCCCTCCATGACCGGCATCGCCGCGGTGGGCCCGATGTCGCCGAGCCCGAGCACGGCGGTGCCGTCGGTGACGACCGCCACGACGTTGGAACGCCACGTGTAGTCGTCGGCCAGTTCAGGCCGCTCGGCGATGGCGGTGCAGACGCGGGCCACGCCCGGCGTGTAGGCGAGGGAGAGCTCGTGGAGGTCGCGCACCTGGACGGACGGGCGCGTCTCTAGCTTGCCGCCCTCGTGCAGGCGGAAGGCCGGGTCCTGGTCGAGCAGGGCGGCGAGGCCGATGGCCGGCGCGGTGATCTCGGTAGTCATGTCGGGCTCCTAGAACCGCAGCAGCCGGCCGGACGGAGTGCGCGTGTCCGGCGCCTCGAACTTGGGATTACGTGAGGTCTGCCGGGCTTTCTTGAGCTGTGTGCGTTTCATGATTTCCGCACCTTTCTGCGCCTGCCGTGACCGGCCGGCACGCTGAAAGAACAACACACGCTCGAGTGTCACACGGCGTTCATTTACCGGTCACCCCACGACCCCCCTACGTCCGAGGGCTCCCCTGCTAGAGGTACGAGGCGATAGGGGTTGTCCGCGATAGGGGTCACCCGCGACATTTCGAAGGACAGATTCCGGCGAAAGGACAACGATGACGGTCCTGACCGCTTTTCCCACGGAAGCAATACTTGATCCGAGGACTCCATCGGTGCGCTTCTCGCGACTCATGGATCCCGACTCGGCGGTGCCGATACACGGCGACGACGACAGCGGCGTGCAGGCCGTGCACGGGCTGATCGACGGCTCGCCCGTCATCGCCTACTGCACCGACGCGACGATCATGGGGGGCGCGCTCGGCTGGGCGGGCGCGAACCGGATCGTCGAGGCCATCCAGCTGGCCGTGCGCCGGCGTTGCCCGGTGATCGGGCTGTGGCACTCCGGCGGCGCCCGGCTGGCCGACGGCGTGGAGTCGATGGACGGCGTGGGGCGCATGTTCGCCGCCATGACGGCCGCCTCCGGCCTTGTCCCGCAGATCTCGGTCGTGCTCGGGCCGGCCGCGGGCGCGGCGGCGTACGGGCCCGCGCTGACCGACGTGATCATCATGTCGGACGCCGGCCGGGTCTTCATCACCGGGCCCGACGTCGTGCGTACCGTCACGGGCGAGAACATCGACATGGCCGGGCTCGGCGGCCCCGACGCGCACGGCCCCAAGTCGGGCGTCGCCCACGTCACGGTCGACTCGGAGGAGGCCGCGTACGACCGCGCCCGCCTGCTGACCGGGTTCTTCACCCGGCCGGGCCAACACGACTTCGCCGCGCTGAGCGAGCCGCGCGACCTGCGCGCGCTGCTGCCCGACATGCCGCGACGCGCCTACGACGTCCGGCCGCTGGTCCGCGCCGTGCTGGACCCCGACTTCCTGGAGCTGCAACCCCGCTGGGCCCCCAACATGGTGGTCGGGCTGGGGCGGCTCGGCGGCCGGGCGGTCGGCGTCATCGCCAACAACCCGCTGCGCAAGGGCGGCTGCCTGGACTCGCTGTCGGCGGAGAAGGCCTCGCGGTTCGTACGGATGTGCGACTCGCTCGGCGTGCCGCTCGTGGTCGTGGTCGACGTCCCCGGCTATCTGCCGGGCGTCCAGCAGGAGTGGGGCGGCGTCGTCAGGCGGGGGGCCAAGCTGCTGCACGCCTTCGCCGAGTCGGTCGTCCCCCGGGTGACGCTGATCACCCGCAAGTCGTACGGCGGCGCCTACATCGCCATGAACTCCAGGTCGCTGGGCGCGTCCGCGGTGTACGCCTGGCCCGACGCCGAGGTGGCGGTGATGGGGGCCGAGGCGGCGGTGGGCATCCTGCACCGCAAGAAGCTGGCCGCGGTGCCCGAGTCGGAGCGGGCCGGCCTGCACGCCCGCCTGGTGGAGGAGCACCAGCGTACGGCCGGCGGCGTCGACCGGGCCATGGCACTCGGCGTGGTGGACGAGGTGATCTCCCCCTTCGAGACCCGGCTCCGCCTGGCGGAAGCACTCGCACGGGCGCCGCAGACCCGCGGCGGCCACACCAACATCCCGCTCTGAAACGAGGTGACCCATGTCGTACGTCAAAGTCATGCTCATCGGGGGACCGAACCACCTGCCGAGCGAACGGCGGTTCTTGACCGTCGCGCCGGGCTGCGAGAAGATCAAACTGCCTTTCGGCAGTGGGTACGAGCACTTCCTCCACAGAGGTGAGCGAACGCGCGTGGACGGGCAGGAGCTTCCCGTCTACACCTGGATCATGCGGACGGCCATCGCGGAGTAGGAATGTCGGCGTTGCTCGCCATCAGCGATCTCCACGTGGGCTATGCGGACAACCGGGAGATCGTGGAGGCTCTACGGCCCCGGTCCGCCACCGACTGGTTGCTGATCGCGGGCGACGTCGCCGAGCTCATGGCCGATGTCGAATGGGCGCTGCGCCTGCTCAGCGGGCGCTTCGCCAAGGTCGTGTGGACGCCCGGCAACCATGAGCTGTGGACCCATCCGCGCGACCCCGTACGCCTGCGGGGGGCCGAGCGTTACGACCATCTGGTGCGGCTCTGCGGCGATCTGGGCGTCGTCACGCCCGAGGATCCCTACCCGGTCTGGGAGGACTCCCTCGTCGTGGCGCCGCTCTTCCTGTTGTACGACTACTCCTTCCGCGTCCCCGGCGTGCGCTCCCGGGCGGAGGCCCTGGCGCAGGCGTACGAACGTGGCGTGGTGTGCACGGACGAGATGTTGCTGCACCCCGACCCGTACCCGTCGAGGCAGGCCTGGTGCGCGGCCCGGGTCGAGCTGACCGAGCGGCGGCTGAGCGAGCTGCCCGCCGGTCTGCCGACCGTGCTGATGAACCACTATCCCCTCGTACGCCGGCCGACCGACGTCCTGCGCTATCCCGACTTCGCGCTGTGGTGCGGCACCGAGCGCACCGCCGACTGGCACACACGGTTCAACGCGCGCACCGTCGTCTACGGGCACCTGCACATTCCCCGCACCACCTGGCACAACGGCGTGCGGTTCGAGGAGGTCTCGCTGGGATATCCCCGCGAATGGCGTCCGAGGCCCACCGAACCGGGCCGCCTGCGGCAAATAAGCTGACCGGGGAATTCGCGTTCTTCCTAAGGGTGAGCTAGGGGTGGGAATCGACTCCCGGCCGCGCTTGAATACAAGCAACACGGTTTGAAGGTGTTTATCCCGCCGGCGAGGTGAGACATTGAGCTAGACGCCGTACCACTTTTGCGAGGACTTCCGCGAGAATCGGGGCCACCGCTCATGGAGCAAATGAGCGGTGGCTTTTCTCATGTCCGGTGAAGGGGGCCGGGAAACGCCGCAGCGGCCGCCCCGGAGGGCGGCCGCTGCCGTGCGCCTGTCGTGCGCCGGGCGTCAGCTGGCATTCGCGAGCCTGACCTCCGTCCGCCCGCTCCTCCTGGCGGCCGAGCCGACCGCCGTGAGGGCCGCGTCCACCACGTTGGTGGCGACGCCGACGCCCCAGACCGTCCGGCCGTCCACCTTGCACTCGGCGTAGACCGTCGTCTCCATGCTGGTGACCTGCTCGGCGCCGCCGGAGCGGTGCACCGCGCGCACGTCCACGCCCAGGGGCGCCAGCGTGGCGCCGATGGCCCGCACGGCCTGCTCGCGCTGTCCGTCCATGTGGAGGGTCGCGGTGATCCTGTCGCCGCCCGCGACCGGGGCGCCGGGCCGCTCGCCGCACGAGAGGTACTCCTCCTGGAACAGCTCCCAGACCTGGTCGGGCGAGAGTTCGCTGCCCCGCAGGTCGGCCCGCTCCTGCACGAGCCCGGCGAACTCCCGCTGCAGCTCGCGGGGCAGGTCCATGCCGTGCCAGGCGCTCATGACGTACGCGATCCCGCCCTTGCCCGACTGGCTGTTGATCCGCACGATCGCCTCGTACGTGCGCCCCACGTCCTTGGGGTCCACCGGCAGGTACGGCATGGTCCACGGGAGCTCGTCGACGTCGGCGCCGGACTCGGACGCCTGCCGCTCCAGGTCGTCGAACCCCTTCTTGATCGCGTCCTGGTGGGAGCCGGAGAAGGCGGTGTAGACCAGCTCGCCGCCGTACGGGTGCCTGGGGTGCACCGGGATCTCGTTGCAGTGCTCGACCGTGCCGCGGATGCGGTCGATGTCGGAGAAGTCGATCTCGGGGTCCACGCCGTGCGTGAACATGTTCATGCCGAGCGTCACCAGGCACACGTTGCCGGCCCGCTCACCGTTGCCGAACAGGCAGCCCTCGATCCGCTCGGCGCCGGCGAGCATCGCCAGCTCGGCCGCGGCAACCCCCGTGCCGCGGTCGTTGTGCGGATGGATGGACAGGCACACGTGCTCCCTGCGGGACAGGTTGCGGTCCAGCCACTCGATCTGGTCGGCGAACACCGACGGCAGGGAACGTTCCACGGTGGTGGGGAAG
This sequence comes from Nonomuraea mesophila, assembly GCF_004352805.1. Taxonomy (NCBI): domain Bacteria; kingdom Bacillati; phylum Actinomycetota; class Actinomycetes; order Streptosporangiales; family Streptosporangiaceae; genus Nonomuraea; species Nonomuraea mesophila. The sequence continues at coordinate 28,061 of NZ_SMLD01000061.1, read as the reverse complement.
TTCAGGATGATCGGACGCCCAGGACCGGGTTTCCACACGTCCATGACCGCTTCGCAGACATCCAGGGCGAAGTCCGCCTCGGTCTCGTTGAACAGTTCCGGCGAGTACTGGTAGCGCAGGTCGCAATCGGCCAGATCACGCTCGGCGTATTTCATCATCATGCGCGTGCCCTGCACGGCCAGGTCCTTGCACTGCGCACGGTCCATGTTGAACACCACGCGCCGGAACAGCGGCGCGGTCGCGTTGTAAAGGTGGAATGTGGCGCGAGGGGCACCGGAAAGCGCGCTGACCGAACGCTCGATCAATTCGTCCCGCGCCGGCACCAGCACCGAGATCCACACGTCGTCGGGAATGCGGTTCTCCTCGATGAGCAGGCGCACGAAGTCGTAGTCGTCCTGGCTGGCCACCGGGAATCCGACTTCGATCTCCTTGTAGCCGATGTCGACGAGCAGCTCGAACATCTGCAGTTTCCTGGCCGGCGACATCGGGCTGGCCAGGGACTGGTTGCCGTCGCGCAGGTCCGTCGACAACCAGCGCGGCGCCGAGACGATCCTCTTGTCCGGCCACGTACGGTCGGGCAGGGCCAACGGAGTAAAGTCCGAATAGCGCTCCACGGGTCGGGTCGTGACCATGGTTAATCTCCTTCGGCTGAGTCATGGTCTGTTTGCAGGAGATCTCCGGTCACAACGTACAATCGGCCGGGTGCCCCCGAACAGGGCGGGGATCATGAGAGTGCCGGTCCTTACCCATAGATATCCGCCCGGGTATCGAGAGTGCGCACCCCGGTATCTTTAGGCGCACCCCCCTTCTCCACCCTCCGGTGGTCGAGCACAATCCGATCATGGCGACCATCGAAACCGTGGCGCTGCGGCGCGGCGGTCTGTGTCTGGCAGAGTCTCGCCCTTCCGTGCAAATGATCTTTTTGCTGCGTTTTCTGACCGGCACCGCATTGTGCGCGCAGGTCGCCGGCGCCGACGGGCATCTCGGCAGAACGGCCTGGGGCGCCCTGACATGGGTGCTGATGATTTTCTCGGTCTACCTCTTCAACGGCGTCATGGACGTGTCCGAGGACCGCCTGAACGGCTCGCGCAGGCCCATCTGCAGGGGCGACCTGCCTCCCGCCTTCGCGACCGCGGTGGCGCTCGGCGCCGCCGTGGTGAGCCTGCTCAGCGGTTTCGCGCTCGACCCGGTGATGGGTCTGCTGCTCACGGTCGTGCTGGTGCTCGGCTACCTGTACTCCGGCCCGCCGTTCCCGCTCAAGCGCAGCTCAGGCGGCACGGTCCTGACCGGAGGTGCCGCCACCGTGCTCACCTACGGCGCGGGCGCGCTCGCCTACGCCAACGAGTTCAGGGTGTCGCTCATGCTGCTCGTGTTCGTGCCGGCGGCCTCGCTCTGGACCGCGCTGGTGGGGTCGACGACCAAGGACCTGCCCGACATCGAGGGCGACGCGCAGGCCGGCCGTACGACCTTCGCGGTCACGCACGGGGAGCGCACCCTGCGGTGGACGATCTGCGCCGTCGCCATCGGCCTGGCGCTCGCCTTCACGGCCGCCGTGCTGCTTCTGGAGCTGCCGCTGTGGCCCAGCGCCATCGCCATGGTCGCGGGCGCGCTCGCCATCACGGTCCTGTGTCTCAAGGGGTGCCGCCGTGAGCCGTACGGCGCCTTCATGGCCACCCAGTACGCCCTGCACGGCCTGGTGATCCTGGCCCTCCTCTGAACCCCCGCAGCATCCCCGCCCCGGCCTGGGTCAACCGGGCAGGGGCGCTCCGGTGGCGGCGCCGTACGGGAAGGCCGCCTCCAGCCGGCGGCACGTCGCGTCGGTCAGCAGCAGCCTGACGGAACCCGCGTTCATTTCCAGGTGGACCGGGTCGCGGGTGCTGGGCACCGGGACGACGTCGGGCCCCCTGGCCAGCAGCCAGGCCAGCGCCAGCCGGCCGGTGCTGACGTCCATGGTCGCCGCCTCGGCCTCCAGCTTCCTGAGCCGGGCGATGTTGCCCGGCAGGTTGGCCGGGTCGAACCGGGCGTCGGCGCGGCGGGCGTCTCCAGGATCGAGCTCGCGGGCGGAGCCGCCGCGCCCGGCCAGGAAGCCGCGGCCGAGCGGCCGTCCCGCGACCAGGCCGACGCCCAGCTCGCGGGCCACAGGGAGCTGGTCGAGCTCGGGGTCGCGGTGCCACAGGGAGTACTCCAGGCCGAGGGCGGTGATCGGGTGGACCGCGTGCGCCCGGCGCAGCTCGTCCCCTGTCACGTCCGACAGGCCCGCGTGGCGTACCTTGCCCGCCGTCACCAGTTCGCCGAGCCGGCCCGCGATCTCCTCGACGGGCGCGCCGCCCTGGGCCCTGCCGACGATGTAGAGGTCGATGTGGTCGACGCCGAGCCGCTTCAGTGAGGCCTCGCACGCCTTCCGCAGGCTCGTGCCGCCGGAGGGGCGCTGGAGGGTGCGCGTCGAGAGGAGGACGTCGTCGCGCCAGGGCCTGACGGCCTCGCCGACGAGCCGTTCGACCTCACCGCCGGCGTGGTCGTCGGACATGTCGAGCAATGTCACACCGGTGTCGAGCACGTTGTGGAGCAACGCCAGCGATTCCGCGCGGGCCACTTCGCCGTACACGCCGGAGAGAGCCAGACACCCGAAGCCCAGACACGAGGTGATCGGCCCCGTGTCACCCAGTCTTCTGCTGTCCACAACACTTCCCTCCAATTGACCCTCACCGTCCGTACATACGATCTGTGGGGCCCGTTCTCCCGACAACCCCTATCCGCCGGGGACAACGAACGAATATGGAAACTTCTTGGCGTTTTAGCCACCCTTGACACTGCATGCAACTCTTCGTTATACACATTGTTAATGTCGCTGCCCACCGCGCGGGGTCCGCACGGTGGGCAGTTCGGGGAGCTCGACAGGTCAGCGCATGGTGGGGCTGAGCTCCAGGTTGGGAGGGAGATCGGAACGCTGAGTGATTCCGAGCTTGCGGTAGATGCGGGTCAGGTGCTGCTCGACCGTGCTCACCGTGATGAACAGCTTGGCGGCGATCTCACGGTTGGTGTAACCGACCGCGGCCAGGCCGGCGACGCGCCGCTCCGCGTCGCTGAGGATGGCCACCACCTTGCTGATCTCGGAGCCCTGCCCCTCGGCGGCGGCCGCGCCGTCGCCGTCCAGCGCCTGGCTCAGCGGCTGGGCGCCGCACTCCTGGGCGAGGATGCGCGTACGGCTGGCGATGATGCCGGCCCTGCGGAACTCACCGACGCTGTGGAAGGCCTCGGTGAGGTCGAACAACGACCGGACCAGCTCGTAGCGGTCACCACAGGCCTGCAGGCGGTCCGTCGACTGCCGCAGCAGCATGGGCCGGTGCCGCAGCTCGCTCGTGGCGGCCAGCAGGCGCAGCGCGATCCCGTGCGTACGGGAGGCCGTCGGGCCGCAGCGGGACAGCTGCTCCTCGATCAGGGCACGGGCCTCGGCCTGCTCGCCCATCCTGATGAGCGCCTCCGCCGCGTCGGTACGCCAGGCGATGAACCCCGGCGTGTCCATCTCCCACTCGGCCATGAGCTCGCCGCAGAACCGGAAGTCGCGCAGCGCCGCCGCCGGGTGGTCGACCGCGAGGTGGTAGCGCCCGCGTGCGTGCAGGTAGTGCAGCCCGAAGCGGGTCTGCAACATGGCGTCCGGCACCGGGGTGTTGACCTGGGCCAGCGCCTTGTCGTACTGCCCCATGGCCGTGCTGGCGAGCATCAGGTTGGCCAGCGGACCGCCCACGGTGACACCCCAGCTGGCCGGCGGGATGAGCTCCAGGGCCTGCCTGGCGCACGACGCCGCGGTCTCCAGGTCGCCGCGGCGCATGGCGATCTCGGCGCGGATCGCGGTGAGCCGGGCACGCCGGGCGGGCGCGCTGCGCGACTGCGCCTCCTCGATGAAGGCGTCGCACCACGGCGCGGCCTTGTCCGGCCAGCCTCCGTAGGTGAGCGCGAGCAGGGAGCTCTCGACGGTGTCCATGGACATCTCGTCCAGGCGGGAGCTGTGCAGGATGCGCTCGACCGTGCCGAGGATGCGCTCGCGCGGCCCTCGGGTGAGTACGGAGGTCAGCGCGTTGATCGACTCCAGGCGCCGGCTCACGCGTACGGGGAGCACGGCCTCCCTGGCCTGCTCGCTGGTCGACCGGTTGACGTGGGCCAGCAGCGGCGGCGCGGAGCAGCGCAACCACAGCCGCGTGCCGATGAGCTCGGCCACGGTCTGCGGCTCGGTGTCGCCGCTCTCCTTGAGGTGTTCGAGCACCTGGCAGGCGTCGTCGACCTTGCCGTGCCACAGCAGCGCCCTGGCCAGCACGACCGCGTCGCTGCCGCGCAGGGTGCCGTTGTGCAGGGCGTCGGTGAGTTCGGCGAGGTGCTCGGAGGGCGAGCTGGGGTTGATGCGCCATTCCGCGCGCATCAGCACCGTGGCGATGGTGGTGCGCCGTCGCTCGTCGGTGCAGCCGCGCCAGGCCAGCTTCAGGAGGTCGACGGCCGCGGTGACGGCTCCGTCGTCCAGCCGGTGCAGCGCCGCCGTCTCCAGCACGGGCACGGCCCAGGGCAGGTCGGTCGCGTCCGCGCCGAGCAGGTGCTCGGCGATCACGACGTCGTCGGCGCCCTCCTCGTGCAGCAGTTCGGCGGCCCGCCGGTGCACGCTGCGGCGCACCTCGTCGCTCAGCTCGGCCAGCACCGTCCGCCTGGCGATCTCGGCCCTGAAGCGGCCCGACTCCAGCAGTCCGGCGGTCTCCAGCCAGTGCATGGCGTCCGACACCGACGCGGTTTCGGAGCCGAGCAGACGCTCGAGGAGCGCCGGGTCGTCCAGCACCGCGAGCCAGCCGGCGATCTGCATGAGCCCGGGATCGGCCCGGTGCAGGCACGACAGCACGGCCTCGCCGTAGCGTTCGGCGGGAGCGCTCCCGCCGGCCTCGTGGTCCTCGATCAGGCCGCGCAGCAGGAGCGGGTTGCCGCCGCTCAGCGCGTGCCACTCCGGCGCCAGTTCCTTGGCCACCGCCTCGCCCAGGCGCTCGGCCGTCATGCCGAGCGCGGCGTCGTACGACAGCGGCGCCAGCCTGACCGCGGTGCAGTGGGGCTGGCGGAGCATCTCCGTGGCGAAGAATCCGTGCATGTGCCGGCGGTACTCGGCCTGGCTGAAGACCGTCACGAGCGGCGCGTACCTGGACCTGCGGACGAGGTACGACAGGCACAGCAGCGAGGCCCGGTCGGCGAGGTGCACGTCGTCGACGACGATCGCCAGCGGATGGCGTTCGGCCAGCGAGAGCAGGACCGCGCAGAGCGAGTGCACGATCTGCACGTCCACCTGCTCCACGCGGTCGCCCTTCGCGGGCGAGGCCATCTCCGCGCCTTCTCGCAGCAGGTCGGCCGCGACCGCGCGCACGTCCTCGCGCAGCGGCGCGTTCTGGAAGAGCTGGCCGAGCACTCCCAGCGGAATATCGCTCTCCGCCTGAGTGGCGGAGGCCACGAGCGGCAGCGCGCCCCGTTCGAGTGCCTGTTCGGCGAAGGCATGCAGAAGCTCACTCTTGCCCGTCGCGACGACCCCCGTCACCATCACGACCCTGCCCTTGCCGCCAACGGCCTCGGCGAGGAGGCCGTGCATGGAGGTCATGGCCGCATCTCTCTCGAACAGCCCCATGATTGGACACCCCTTTTAGAAAGGCAATTCACGACCGGATGGAGTTCTGAGGTCCAGCGAGCTTTTCCGCTCTTTTCTCGGCTTCGATGTCTTGGTCCGTCGAACCTGCCGCACGACCTCAACCCCTTCCGCACCCGTTACTGGGTTGACGCTCATCACGTTAGGTGCGGCTCTGGGGGCTCACAATACGACTTATCCTTAATAACGCGGGTCGCTCCGTATGGACCATCCGGTCTTCACCTTTCGGACCAGACGCAGGTCCGAGTCATCGCGGGCCCGCGCCGGGTGGCGCACCCCCGCGGGTCGCGCAAGGGCTCCCGGCCCCCGCGGCCGGCGTACGCGGGAGGGGGTGGAGGGCGGCCCAAACCTTACTGACGAGTATCGTTATGACTTATTAATGTGAATCGCGCTAATACGAGTGATGCTCACGTCGGCCGCCGTCTCGCCGGGCACTCCGGACGAGCCGGTGCACCGACCCCGGCCCGGCACGCGTTGTTCACGGAATATTGACATTTGCATGTCGCACCCTGTTTCAGCAGGTCACAGGGCCGAAAGAGGCTGCTCGGGCACCACTCCGCGTATGCCCGTCATCGGCATACAGTTGCCTACTCACCAGTGTTGACCCAAGATGTAAGCATTCGTGCACTCTCCAAGGGGACACGGTGGGAGAAATTGCGCATACGGGTGAGCAAGACGCTACGGGGCCGGCGAGCCTTATCGAGGAGTGCCGAGCGGACATACTGAGCAAGTACGAGCAGGGACTTGCGGCCATCGGTAGCGTGTTGATCAATGATCAGGTTACGAAAACCCAGGTCATGACGAACGCAGGCCAGATCCTGACGGAGATGGCGGGGGCACTGCGTGCGGGACGCCTGCAGGACGACGACGAGACGTCCCGTTTCCTGGCCTGGGACATAGGCGTGGCGAGGGCGTCGGCGGGCGTCCATCCGAGGGAGTCCTTGATGGCGGCCTCGGTGTTCTTCCGCGCGGCGTTCACCACGCTGAGCCAGCGGCTCCAGCACGACACCCATGCCGCTCACATGCTCAGGCTCGTGGTGACGGCGCTGGAACAGAGCATCTCCCTGCGCATCAGGGAGGCCGCCAACAGTTACACCGGCATCCTGCTCAACAAGGTGACCGAGGCCCAGATGGCCGAGCGCCGGCGGATCGCCAGGGAGCTGCACGACCGCATCGGCCACAGCCTCAGCGTGGCCCAGCGCCAGTTGGAGCTGTCGAACATGTACCGCCCAGGGGAGCCGGCGAAGGCACTGGCCAAGCTGGAGATGGCGCAGCAGGCCATCCAGGAGACGATGTACAGCCTGCGCCAGGTCACCTCCGACCTCCATCCCCCGGGGGGCAGCACCTTGGAGAAGGGGCTGCTCAACTATCTGGACGTCATCGGGACGGACGACGTGCAGATCGAGCTGATCGTCAACGGCGACCAGACCTGGGCGCCCGCGACCGTCAGCGAGGAGTGCCTGCTGATCCTGCGTGAGGCGGCCCGCAACGCGCTCACCCACGGGGAGCCGTCGGCCATCCTCATCAGGATCGACGTCGCGCCGCACGAGCTGGTCGCAAGTGTGATCGACAACGGGTGCGGTTTCGACCCCGACGGGCAAGCGCCGAAGGGCAGCCTCGGGCTGTCGTCCATCAGGGAGCGCACCCAGTTACTCGGCGGCACGGTGACGATCGCCAGCAAACCTGGCATGGGCGCCAGAGTCGACCTCGCCGTGCCCATCCAGAGGCGCCCCGATGATCAGGAGTGACCCGCCCACCACGATCGCCATCGTGGACGACCACGCCCTGTTCCGCGAGGGACTCCGGGAGATCCTGGACGCCCAGGACGGCCTCGTCGTGGTCGGCGAGGCGGGCACCTCCGACGACGCGCTCCGCCTGGTCGCCGACAAGAAGCCGGACATCCTCCTGCTCGACGTGGAGATCCCCGGCGACTCGGCCACCGACACCGTGACACGGCTGCGCAGCGAGGTCCCGAACACGCAGATCATCATCCTCAGCATGTACGACGGCCCGCAGCTGCTGCGCAGGCTCCTCGCCGCCGGCATCCGCGGTTATCTGCTCAAGAGCGTGCACTGGCACGAGCTGGTGTCGGCGATCCGGAGCGTGCACGACGAACCGGACCGTATCGTGCTGGCCGTCTCGCGTGAGAGTCTTGCCCAGATGGAGAGCGCTCCCACCGAGGTGCTGACGAGCAAGGAACGCGAGGTCCTCGAACTGGCGGCGCAGGCGCTCAGCAACCGGCAGATCGCCGCCCGCATCAACACCACCGAGGCCACGGTGAAGCGCCACCTGCGCAACATCTTCGTGAAGCTGGGGGCCGCGTCGCGCATCGACGCCGTCAACCGGGCGATCGAAGCCTCCCTGATCACGCCGTCGCGGGCACGATCCGACAACTAACCATAAATAGGGACATTTCGGTCAGTCGTACCCCCTTCCAGGGGCGGGTTCACCCCGCAACCGGCTCCGGACAGCCCGAGAAGACCTGGGCAAACGTTCTCTCCCGGCGAGGCCGAACCTAGCTTGGAATGGTGAACACCAATGCTTTGATCGGGAGCATCCTCCCCCCGTGGGTGGTGGCCGTCGACACCTTCGACGACCACGACGCGATGCTCTTCCCCGCTGAAGAAGAGGTGATCAGCCGATCGGTGGAGACCCGGCGCAAGGAGTTCGTCACGGCACGCATGTGCGCCAGGCAGGCCATGGGCCTGCTCGGCCTGCCGCCGCAGCCGCTCCTGCCCGGCCTGCGCGGCGAACCACAGTGGCCCAAGGGCTTCGTGGGCAGCATCACGCACTGCGCGGGATACCGCGGCGCCGTCGTCAGCCCCGGCAGCGACACCATCACGATCGGCATCGACGCCGAACCCAACGAGCCGCTGTCGAACGGCGTCCTCGAGGCCGTCTCGCTGGCCGAGGAGCGCAAAGCCCTGCGCGCGCTGTCCGTCGACCACCCCGAGGTCTCCTGGGACCGCCTGCTGTTCTCCGCCAAGGAGTCGGTCTACAAGGCCTGGTTCCCGCTGGCCAAGCGGTGGCTGGACTTCGAGGACGCGATCCTGACCTTCAACCCCGTCCTGGGCGCGTTCTCCGCCCGGCTCCTGGTCACCGGCCCGCACGTGAGCGGCCAGCAGCTGACGGGATTCACCGGCAAGTACATGGCCCGTGACGGGCTCATCCTCACCGCCATCGTCATGGCCGCCAGCACGGCCTCGCGCCGCCACCGCCCGGTGCTCAGGCGACCCGTGCCGCAGCCGGTCAGGGCCTGACGCGGCCGCACGCGGCCACGGCCAGGCCCCGGCCCGGCCCCATCGGCTTCGCCCGGCCTTGGCCCGGCCCGGCCCGGCGCTTCCGGCACGCGCACGTCCCAGCGCCCCGGCGCCTCGACCCTTTGGCGCTTTTCACCGCGCCCCACGGCCTATGGTGACGCCCCGGCCCCTTCGGCGCTCCTCACCGCGCCAGCAACCCATGGTGACGTCCCGGGCCTTCCAGCCGCCCGGCCCTCCGCTCTACGCCGCGAGCCCAGGGTGACGCCCGGCCCCCGCGCTCCACAGTGCGTCACGCGAGCCCAGCGAGCCCCCGGCCCTTGCCGGCCTCCACGGTGGTCTGGTCTTCCCTGCGGTGTGGTCCCATCCTGGTGGCGGGTGCACCGGGTGCCCCGGGCATGAGGATGACGGTGGCGTCCTGAAGGCCCGCCACCGTCACCGTGATCTGTGCGTACGCCGTGCTCCCCTCCTTCCGGGATACAAGTCCTGCGCAAGCTTCTCCCCGCCGGTCAGCTGTCCTTGGCGGTCCAGCGGAACGTCTTCATGCACAGCACCAGCCCGCCGACGCACCAGGCGGCGAGCACGAGGGCGATCATGGGGAGCTGCCACGACCCGGCCGGTTCGAGCGCCGCCGCGTGCTCGGGCAGGAACACCGAGCGCATGCCCTGGGTCATCCACTTGAGCGGGAACAGGGACGCGATGAACTGCAGGAAGGCCGGCACGTCGGAGAAGGGCATGTAGACGCCGGAGATGAACTGCACAATGAGGAAGGGCAGCGTGATGATGGCGTTCGCGCCGCGCGCCGACTTCGGCAGGCTGCCGACCGCGATGCCGAGCAGGGTGCAGGCCACGCCGCCGAGGGCGAGGACCCAGGCGAGGGTCAGCCATCGGTCGAGCGTGCTGGGCACGGCGACGTCGAACAGCACCACCCCGACCACGACGAGCAGGGCCACCTCGGCGACCATGCACACGAGGACCTGGATGACCTTGCCGCCGAAGTAGGCGATCCGCGGCATCGGCATGCCGTACAGGCGCTTCAGCGTCCCGTCGTGTCGCTCCAGGGCGACGTTGATGCCGAGGTTCTGGAAGGTGGTGCCCATGATGCCGGCGCCGATCATGCCGGCGGTGAGGATCTGGGCGCCGGTGACGCCGTTGAAGTCCGGCTTGCCCGACTGCATCGCGCCGAGCAGCATCAGCATGATCGCGGGAAGTGAGAAGATGACGATGAACTGACCCTTGGTGCGGAAGAAGCTCTTGAGCTCCAGCGCACCGCGCTTGAGTGCCAGCCGGCCGGCGCTGGGCAGGGGCGCGGCTGTCGCGCCGGCCATCCGTGTCGGTGGTCTTGACAACGTGGTGGTCACGAGTGATCTCCGATTAGGCCGAGGTAGACGTCTTCGAGAGACGGACGTGTCACGGTCAGCTCGGGGATCTCCCCGTCGAACTGGCCGCTGAGCTCGGCGACGACCTGCGTGGGCGTCGACGTCTTCACGCTGTGGTCGCCGTCGGCGGTGGTCCAGCTGACGGTCGCCATGGCCTGCGAGCGTCCCGCCAGCGTGGACGGCTCGCCGAGCGCCACGACCTTGCCCTGCACGATGACGCCGACCCGGTTGGCCAGCGCTTCGACCTCGTCCAGGTAGTGGGTGGTCAGCAGGATGGTGGTGCCCTCGTCGGCCAGCCGGGAGATCAGGCTCCAGAACTGGCGGCGGGCCTCGGGGTCGAAACCGGTGGTCGGCTCGTCCAGGAACAGCAGCTCGGGGTTGCCCAGCACGCCCAGCGCCACGTCGACCCTGCGCCGCTGGCCTCCGGAGAGGTTGCGCGTGCGGGCGTCCGCCTTGCCGGTGAGCCCGACGAGTTCGATCACGTGCTCGGGGTCGCGGGGCTTCGGGTAGTAGTGGGCGTAGTGGTGGACCATCTCGCGTACGGTCATCTCGGCCGCGTCGGTGGCCGACTGCAGCACCATCCCGAGGCGGGAGCGCCAGGCGCGGCCGGCCACACCGGGGTCCTCCCCCAGCACGCTGACCTCGCCGGCGTCTCGCCGGCGATGGCCTTCCAGGATCTCAACAGTGGTCGTCTTGCCTGCGCCGTTGGGGCCGAGGAGCGCGAACACCTCGCCACGGGCGATATCCAGGTCAACGCCGTCGATGGCGACCACGTCGCCGTATCGCTTGCGCAGCTCACGCACGCGCACCGCTGTATCGCTCATGCATTCAGAGTTGGGGATCAGCGGCGCGTACGACACCCCTAATCAGCGTTTCACCTGGTCGGAAGGCTAATTCGCAGGTCGGACCCGGAATCGGGCGGCTGACCCCCTATCAACCGTTCGGGGGATGTCGCATACGGCGGATCCCGATGATTCTTTAAACATGACAGTCATCGAAATCGAGGGCATGAGTAAAAGCTACAAAAGCCGCCGCGTTCTGACGGATGTATCCCTGCAGGTCGAGCAGGGCGAGATCTTCGGCATCGCCGGCCCCAACGGCGCCGGCAAGACCACCACCGTGGAGTGCATGTCGGGCCTGCGCGAGCGGGACGGCGGCGTCCTGCGGGTGCTGGGCCTCGACCCGCAGCGTGACCGCCGCGAGCTGCTCCCCCGCATCGGCGTGCAGCTGCAGGAGGCCGCGCTGCCCGACGCGCTCAAGGTGGGCGAGGCGCTGAGGATGTACGCGTCCTTCTACGACAAGCCCGCCGACTGGCGCAAGCTGATGGACGACTGGGGACTGACCGACCGGCAGCGTTCCAGCTTCGCGAGCCTGTCGGGCGGCTGGAAGCAGCGCCTGTTCATCGCGCTGGCCCTGGTCGGCAACCCGGAGGTCGTCTTCCTCGACGAGCTGACCACCGGGCTCGACCCGTCCGCCCGCCGCATGACGTGGGGCCTGGTCCGCGAGGTGCGCGACCGCGGTGTGACCGTCGTGCTGGTCACCCACTTCATGGACGAGGCCCAGGCGCTGTGCGACCGCATGGCGATCATCGACCAGGGCCGCGTCATCACCCACGGCACCCCGGGCGAGCTGATCACCCAGGGCCGTACCGAATCGCTCGAGGACGCGTACTTCGCGCTGACGGGAGGGCAGGCGGCATGAAAGGCATCACGCAGGTCATCGCGGTCGAGCTCAAGCTGATCATCAGGGACCCCATGTCGGCGTTCTTCGCGCTGGCCTTCCCCACGATCATGATCTGGGTCAAGCTGCGCAGCGGCAAGCCCCTTCCCGGCGGGCTGCCGTCGGTCGACGCCAACGTGCCGATGCTGAGCATCTTCGTCATCGGCCTGGCCACGCTGGTCATCCTGCCGGCCACGCTGGCGCAGTACCGTGAGCGCCGGGTGCTGAAGCGGCTGCTCGCCACCCCCGCCTCCCCCGGCATGCTGTTCGGCGCGCAGTGGATCGCCCACATGCTGATGGCCCTTCTCGGCACGGCGCTGCTCATCGCGATCGGCGCCATCGGCTACGACCTGTCCGCCCCGGCCAACCCGGGCATCGTGGTCCTGGCGTGGGTGCTCGGCGCGCTGAGCCTCAGCGGCATCGGCTTCCTGCTCGGCGCCGTCGTCCCTTCCGGCCGCACCGCGACCGTGCTCGGGCTGAGCGTGTTCTTCCCGATGGTGTTCATCTCCGGCGCCGTGATCCCCCGCGAGTCGATGAGCGGCTCGATGCGGGCCATCGGCGACATGCTGCCCATGGCGCCTGCCGTGCAGACGATCCGCAACGGCTGGGAGGGCCACGCCGCCTCTCCCGTGGCGATGCTGGTCATGGTGGGCATCTGCCTGGTCACCGCCGGTGTCGCGGTCAAGGCGTTCCGGTGGTAAGCAGCGCCCGCCGTGAAGGGTCGGGATCGGTGGTCACCTCCACCGGACCCGGCCTTTCGCGTTGGGACCGGGTGTGGCCCGCGCTGCCCTACCTGTTCATCCTGCTGCCCGCCGGTTTCTCGCTCGCGCAGAACTGGCGGCTGGAGACGCTGGTGCTGGCGTCGTTCGCGATGGCCTGGCACTGGTTCCTGATCGGCGTGCATCCCGAATGGGCCAGGCACCCGGTGGTGGCGGTCGTCTACTTCGTCATCCTGCTGGCCGCCATCGGGGCGCTGGTCAGCATCGACTCGGTGTTCACGGTGACCGGCCCGGCGGCGTTCATCCAGTCGTTCAGGCTGCTGCCCCGGTGGTGGGCCTACGGAGGGGTGGCCGCGACGGCCGGCGTGCTGGTGTCCATGCGGCCGGAGGCCGGGCGCAGTCCCGGCGAGATGTTGTTCTCCTTCCTGATCGCGGCGTTGATCGCCTCCGCGATCGGACTGGTCATCCAGACCATCTCCGACCAGAACGAGAGCCGCAAGGTGATGATCGAGCAGTTGCGGGAGACCAGCGCCAAGCTGGCCGCGCTCGCGGAGGAGAACGCGGGCCTGCAGGCCCGGCTGCTGACGCAGGCCCGCGAGGCGGGGGTGCTGGGCGAGCGGCAGCGCATGGCCAGGGAGATCCACGACACGATCGCGCAGGGGCTGACCGCCATCGTCACGCAGATCGAGGCCGCCGAGGAGGCGATCGACGACACGCCGGCCGCGCTCGCCCGCCTCGACACCGTACGCACGCTGGCCAGGGAGAACCTCAACGAGGCCCGCAGATCCGTGCAGGCGTTGCGCCCGGCGCCGCTGGCCGGCTCCCAGTTGCCCGCCGCCGTGCGGGACGTCGCCGACCGGTGGTCGGAGACGACCGGCGTGACCGCCTCCCTGTCGGTCAACGGCGACGCCCGGCCGCTGCACGCCGAGGTGGAGATCACGTTGCTGCGGGTGGCGCAGGAGGCGCTGGCCAACGTCGCCAAGCACGCTTCGGCCGGACGAGTTGCTCTCACCCTGTCGTACATGGAAGATGTCGTGGTGCTGGATGTACGCGACGACGGAGCCGGATTCGTCCCCGGGCCGCCCGACATCTCCTCCCACGCGCCCGCCTCCGAGGCGGGTGGTTTCGGGCTGATCGCGATGCGCCAGCGCGTGACCAGGCTGGCCGGCGACTTCGAGATCGAGTCGGCGCCCGGTGAGGGCACCGGCATCTCCGCGACCGTGCCGGCCATCCCCGCCGACGCCGTGTCCGGTCCGTCCGACCAGCTCAGAGACGCCGGGTGACACATGCCGATTCGCCTGATCATCGTGGACGACCACCCGGTCGTCCGCGACGGACTGCGGGGGATCTTCACCGACGACGAGTTCGAGGTCGTCGGCGAGGCGGGCGACGGCTTCGAGGCGCTGGCGGTGGTCCAGCGCACCAACCCCGACGTCGTGCTCACCGACCTGCGCATGCCGAAGATGAACGGCGCCGAGCTGATCCGCCGGCTGCGTGAGCAGTCGCCCGGCGTCCGCGTGCTCGTGCTGACCACGTTCGACAACGATGTCGACGTGCTGCCGGCCATCGAGGAGGGCGCGACCGGCTACCTGCTCAAGGACACCCCGCGCGCCGAGCTGCGCAGCGCGGTGCAGGCCGCCGCGCGCGGCGAGACGGTGTTGTCGCCGTCGGTGGCGGGCGTGCTGACGCAGAAGATCCGCGCGCCGCAGCAGCAGATGCTCAGCCGCCGCGAGCTCGAGGTGCTCTCGCTCATCTCCCGTGGCGCGACCAACCGCGACGTCGCCAGGAAGTTGTTCATCACCGAGGCCACCGTGAAGACGCACCTGCTGCACATCTTCGCCAAGCTCGAGGTGAACGACCGCGCCGCCGCCGTCGCGGTGGCCTATGAGACCGGCCTGCTCAGGCCCGGTGCCGACGGCTGATTAAGGGCGCCTAGGGGTGGGCCGCCCACCGGTGGATTTCGTACCGTTGAAGAGGCGGCCGTTCCCTCTTTTCCTTTTTTCTCAGCGATGAGTCAGGTAATGGGTCAGAGGTTTTCCTTCTCCTGACTTGTGTCTTCGGCCTGCCGCCGAATCGGAATGGAGATCGCGTATGAACACGCTTGCCCTGGCTGATCCGAGGGCCGAACTCGACATCGTCGGCGGAAAAGGCGAATCGCTGGCCCGCCTGGCCAGGGCGGGCCTGCCAGTACCGGCGGGCTTCCACGTCACCACCGGCGCCTACCGCGCGTTCGTGGCCGGCCACGGCCTGCGCGACGCCGTGCTCACCGGTGACGCCGAGCAGATCCAGGCGCTGTTCGCGGCTCGCGAGCTGCCGCCGGAGATCGCCGGCGACATCCTGGCCGCGTACGCGGAGCTGGGTGACGAGCCGGCGGTCGCGGTGCGGTCGTCGGCGACCGCGGAGGACCTGCCGGGCATGTCGTTCGCCGGCCAGCAGGACAGCTTTCTCAACGTCCGCGGCCCCGCGCAGCTGCTCGACGCGGTCAGGCGTTGCTGGGCCTCGCTGTGGACCGACCGGGCCATCGCCTACCGCGACCGCCACGGCATCGCGCGCGACGAGGTGGCCATCGCCGTCGTCGTGCAGGAGCTCGTACCGGCCGACGCCGCGGGGGTGCTGTTCACCGAGGACCGCGACCGGCTGACCATCAACGCCGCGTGGGGCCTGGGCGAGGCGGTCGTCGGCGGCCTGGTCACGCCCGACACGATCACGCTCGACCGGGCCGGGCGCACGGTCGTCGACGAGACGATCGCCTCCAAGACCGTCATGACCGTGCGCACGTCCGAGGGCACCCGCGAGGACCCCGTCCCCCCGGGGCTGCGCGACGAGCCCGTGCTCACCTGGGCGCAGGCCGAGCAGCTGGCCGAGCTGGGGATGACGATCGAGGAGCTGTACGACCGCCCGATGGACGTCGAATGGGCGCTGTACGACGGACGCCCCCACATCCTCCAGGCGCGGCCGATCACCGGCAGGCGCGAGGAGTGGAACGACTCGCTCAAGGGCGACTACCTGTGGAGCAACGGCAACCTGGGCGAGGCCATCCCCAGCGTCATGACGCCGTGCACCTGGTCGCTCGTGCGGGCGTTCATCGCCGAGATCATGGTCACCGGCGACCTCGGCGGCCACCCGATGTGCGGCAACATCGGCGGCCGCGTCTACATGAACATGAGCGTGAACGCCTCGCTCGGCAAGGCGCTCGGCATCACCAAGAAGATCGAGGCCACCCAGGAGCCGATCTACGGCAGGCTGCCGGAAGGCGTCGAGACGCCGCTGCTGCCGATGACGCGCTGGCAGACCCTCAGGGCGGCCAGGCCCATGCTGGGCGGCCGCCGCGAGATCCAGAAGCTCGTGGAGCACATCCCGGCCTACATCGCGGACGCGGAGCGGCGTACGGAGGAGATCCGCGCCGCGATCGCCGTCAGCGACGACCTGGCCGCGCTGTGGGAGAGCGACGTCGAGCCGAGGTTCAGCCAGTGCAACCGCATGCTGGCCGCCGCGGCCCGCCAGGACGCCGGCTCGCTCATCTACCTCGGCGCCCAGCTGGCCGAGCTGGTCGGGGAGGCCGACGCCACCGTGCTGATGTCCGGCATCCAGTCGGGAGAGGGCCGGTTGGAGAGCCTCGGTCCGCTGCTCGGCCTGGCCCGGCTCAAGCGGGGTGAGATCACCCGTGCGGAGTACGTCCGCGCGTACGGCCACCGTTGCCCCGACGAGTTCGAGATCTCGGTGGCCCGGCCCGTGGAGGACCCGGCCTGGCTCGACGACCAGCTCGCCGGGCTCACCGTCGACCCGGCAGAGCTGCTCGACCGACAGATCGAGGCGAGCGAGGCGGCCTGGCGGCGCTTCCGCGAACGCCATCCGAGGAAGGCCGAGAAGTTCCGGCGCAGGATCATCCGCTGGGAGGCCATCGTGCGCTCCCGCGAGGAGACCCGGTCGGAGATGATGCGGGGCTTCTGGATGGTGCGCGACTTCGTGGTGCGGGCCGGTGAGGTGACCGGGCACGGCGACGACCTGTTCTTCCTGACCATGGACGAGATCATCGACGTGCTGCGCGGCTCCGGCCGGCCGCTGACGCGGGTGGCGGGGCGGCGGGCGGCGTACGAGCTGTACCGGTCGCTGCCGCCGTACCCCGGCATCATCCGCGGCCGGTTCGACCCGGAGCGGTGGGCCGCCGATCCGGGCCGCCGCGGCGACGTGTTCGACGCCGCCGCCACGGTGGTGCCCCCGTCGCAGACCATCAGCGGGTTCCCCGGCGCGTCGGGCGTGGTCGAGGGCACCGCCCGGGTGCTCGGTTCCGTGGCGGACGGCGACCGGCTGGGCGAGGGCGAGATCCTCGTGACGACCGTGACGAACGTGGGCTGGACGCTGCTGTTCCCGCGTGCCGCCGCGGTGGTCACGGACGTCGGGGCGCCGCTGTCGCACGCCGCGATCGTCGCGCGCGAGCTGGGCATCCCCGCCGTCGTCGGCACCAGGAACGCCACCATGCTGCTGCGGGACGGCGACCGGATCCGCGTCGACGGGAGCGCCGGCACCGTCGAGGTGATCCGGGAGCGGGCCGGTGAGCTCGTGATGAGCTGAACGTCGGGGGACGTGCCAAGGCGCCGGGCTCAACGGGGAGCCCGGCGCCTTTCGCACGTTTCGTCGTGGCGGTTCTCAGCGGGTCGCGGTGAGCATCCGCATCCCGAGCGGCAGGTCGATCAGCCGGCCCGGGGTGAGGTCCGCGTCCTCCAGCAGCGCGCGGTACTCCTCCTCGGTGCGCTCCCGCCCTCCCGTCATCACCATCATGTGCAGGTCGAAGGCGAGCGGCACGTACGAGCCGCGGCCGACGACGCGCTCGATGATCAGCAGCTCGGCGCCGGGCTCCATCGCCTTGGCGCAGTTGCCCAGCAGGGCGGCGCAGCGTTCGTCGTCCCAGTCGTGCAGGATGCGCGAGAGCACGTAGACGTCGCCTCCCACGGGGACGCACGCGAACAGGTCGCCCCCGGTCAGCTCGCACCTGTCCAGCACGCCCATCCGCGCCAGGTGCTCGGGCGCGGCGGCGACCACCTCGGGCAGGTCGAACAGCACGCCCGTGGCCTCGGGGTTGCTCCGCAGCACCGTGCCCAGCAGCGCGCCCGTGCCGCCGGCGAGGTCGACCACGCGGCGCGGACCGGAGAAGTCGTAGGCCGCGGGCACCCCGCGGAAGAAGGACGCGCCCGCCGCCATGCCCGCGTTGAACACCGACGCCTTGCCGGGATCGGCGGCCAGGTGCGCGAAGATGGGCTCGCCGTGGACGTGCTCGAACGCCGACTCGCCGGTGCGTACCGCCTGCTCCAGGCCGTTCCACGCGGCGGCGAAGGAGTCCTCGCCGTAGAGGGCGGCGAGCGGGCCGAGGTCGTCGCGGCGCAGCCGCGCCCCCATCGGGGTCAGCGCGTACGCGCCGTCGTCGCCGCCGTCGGCCAGCCCCACCCCTTCCAGCAGGCGGAGCAGGCGGTGCATCGCCCCGGGATGCGCGCCGACCTCGTCGGCGACCTCGGCGGGGGTCAGGCGGCGCCCGTCGAGCGCGTCCACGACCCCGAGCCGGACGGCGACGAAGGTCGCCTGCGCCACCCATCCTCCGGTGAGGATGCGCATCAGCTCTTGGTCCATCTTGTCCTTCCTAGGGGGTCAGGGACGCCCAGGCCGTCGTGACGGCGCGCGACAGCTCCGCGATCACGTCGTCCTGGCGTGGCACGAGGTAGAAGTGGTCGCCGTCGAGCACGCGGACGGCGCAGCCGGCCCTGGTCAGCTCGCCCCACCGCGCCGCCTGCTCGGGGGTGACCTCGGGGTCGTCGCCGCCGAGCAGGGCGGTGACGGGGCAGGCGAGCGCGCCTCCGGGGCGGTGCCGGTAGGTCTCGTCGAGCCGGTAGTCGTTGCGGACGGCGGGCAACGCCAGCTCGCGGATGTCGGGGTCGGCCATCACCTCGGGCGCGACGCCGCCGAGGCCGACGATCTCGTCGATCAGCTCGTCGTCGGAGCGCGCGTGCGTGTCGCTGTGGCCCTGCTCGTGGGGGGCGTGCCGGCCGGAGGCGTACAGGTGTGTCACTCCGCGGCCCCTGGCCTCCAGCGTGCGCGCCACCTCGTACGCGATCAGCGCTCCCATGCTGTGCCCGAACAGCGCGACCGGCCGGTCGAGCAGCGGGGCCATCGCGTCGGCCACGAGCTCGGCCAGGTGGTGGGCGTCGTCGACGAACGGGTCGGCGCGGCGCTCGCCCCGCCCCGGGTACTGCACGGCGCGCACCTCGACGGAGTGCGGCGCCGCCGCGTGCCAGCCTCGGTAGAAGCTCGCCGAGCCGCCGGCGTGGGGGAAGCAGAACAGCCGTAACGACGCGTACGGCCTGGGTTGGTAGCAGTGGAACCAGTTCATGCGAACTCCGTCGCGGACAGGGGGCGGGGGGCCGTCTGGACCAGCAGCTCGGGCCGGCCGATCGCCGCGGTGGCGTCCTGCCACAGGCGGCTGAGCATCAGGTGGTACTGGCCCTGGCGCAGCGGGTCGCGGCCGTCCTCGGCGGCCTCGCGCAGCCCGGTCAGCGCCCGGCGCACGCCGTCGGGCCAGAGCCTGGTGACGATGTCGGCGAACGTCGGCGCCTGCGCCGGCCCGATGGTGGTGGCGCTCGGCAGGCTCAGGTGCTCGGCGCCGGTGTCGAAGCGGTCGTCGGCGTCGCGCGCGACGTACATCCGCGGGGTCCACACGACCGGGCCGTGCGTGTTGACCAGGGTCAGGTTGCCGCCCTCGGTGCCCACCGTGATGCGGTGCAGCAGGTGGAGGTGGGCGTCGGGGTCGTTGGGCGCGATCTGGTTCTGCACCCGGAGGGTGAGGGGCACTCCTCCGACCGTACCCGTGACGCACGTGAAGGGTGTGCCGGGGGCCGTGGCGGTGAACGTCCAGGGGCGCAGACCGCCCAGGGCCTGGCCGAGGATGTCGAACAGGGCGTAGGCCACGTGCACGCTGCAGGCGGCGTCGACGTAGAGCGGCTGCTGGAGCTCGCGCAGGCGGCGGGCGGCGTCGATGAAGCGGCGCACGGGGTCGAGGTGCACGTACAGGGTGTTGACGTGGTGCACCGCGGACGCGGCTCTGGCGGTGCGCAGGGTGCGGGCCAGCTCGTCGGCGTGGACCGGGTGTTCCTGCAGCACGTGCACGCCCCGGGACAGCAGCGCCGCGGCCAGCTCGCTGCCTTCGCCGCCGACGACGCCCGACCGTACGACCACGCAGGCCAGGTCCGCGAGCTCCGGCACCCGGTCGGGGTCGGTGACCAGGGGGACGCCGTGCTCCCTGGCGTACGCGGCGGACCTGGCGCTGCCGCGGGCCAGGATGCCGGTGAGCTCGAAGGGGCCGTCGCGCATGGCCGTCAGGTAGATCTGGCCGAACTTCGTCCCGCACACCACGACTCGTTTCACAGCGCGCCCTCCTCGAACGCCGGCGCGGCCAGGTCGATGGGGGCGACCGCGTCCGTGATCTCCGCCGTCGCCACGCCCTCCAGGTCCGCCAGCACCCTGGCCGGGTCGAGCACGGCGTCGGCGTGGTGCAGCCCGGCCGGTACGTCGCCCGCCAGCACCGCCCGCGCGGCGTGCGCGGTGACGGCGGCGGTCAGCGCGTACGAGTCGGCTGTGCGTACGACAAGGGTGCTCGTGCCGTGCGCCCCGGTCAACTGAAAAAGCAGCACATAGTACGGCGTGCGCCCCGCCAGTTCCAGCTCGGCGACCCTGGCCACCTCGGCGGCCGACGTCGCGGTGCTCGCGGTGGCGAGGACCCGGTCGCCGGTGATGACGTTGTACCAGCGGGCCTCGGCCAGTCCCAGCTCGGCGGCGACCCGTTCCGCCTCGGCGCTCAGGTAGGGGTAGGCGGTGACGGGTCCGGGGAAGTAGGGCAGCTCGACGTCGTGGGCGGGGGCGAGGGCCCGCGCGACCTTGCCTCCGCCGCGCCACCCGGCCAGCGACGCGCCCTGCTCCTCCTGACCGGCGAGCAGGAAGTCCCCTGCCGCCGCCGGGGTGAGCCGGTCCAGGCCACCAGTGTAGACGTCGAGCCTTTCCACCGGGGCGCCGGCTGCTCCGGCGAGGTGGCGGGGCAGCAGGCCGGTGAGGCCGGGGAGCATCCCGGCGGAGATCACCCCGGTACGGCCTTCCGTGGCCTCCGTGGCCTCCGTGGCCGCCAGCGCCGCGGCGTCGCCGGCGGCGTCCACGTAGTCGGCCCCCGCGGCGAAGGCGGCCCGTGCCACCCGGTCGCGCAGCAGGTACGACGGTCCCGCGCAGTTGACGACGATCCGGCAGCCCCGGCAGAACCGGGCGAGCCGGTCCGGGTCGAAGGCGTCCACCTCCCACGCCTCGCCGTCGCCGTCCAGCGCGTCGGCGACGAACGTGCACGCCGCGGCACCGTCGCGCCCGCCTATCCGCATGCTCCCGCCGCGGCCGGCGAGGAGGAGTGCGGTGGTGGCGCCGACCGCGCCGTAGCCGCCGAGCACGCCGATCACGGCGTCCTCCCGGTGATCAGTTCGGCGACTCCGGCGGCGTGGCCCTGGTCGAGGCAGGTGAAGTGGTCGCCCCCGACGTCGCGCACGGAGAGCCGGCCGAGGCAGAGGTCCTGCCAGAACTCCGTCATGTCGTCCTGGAGGGTCGGTACGAGGTTGGTGACGCCGCTCTGGCGCAGGAACGTGATGTCGCCCGCGTACGGCTCCGGGTCGTAGTGGGTGACGGCGGTGAAGCTCTGCCTGAAGACCCGGTAGGCGAGGTCGACGCGCTCGGGCGGGTGGTCGAGGCCGCGGGCGACGGCGGCGAGGCGGTCGGCGGGCGGGGTGGCGGACAGCGCGGCGAAGCGGCCGCCGATCGCGGCGAGGCCAGGGTCGGCGGAGGAGGCGAGCGCCGCAAGGGCGCCCTCGCCGACGTGTCCCGGCGAGGTGTCCAGCACGGCCCGCAGGGCGCGGGCCAGGTCCTCCCCGGGGTAGCCGAGCGTGGCGGGGTCGAGCCCGCACGCCTGGGCGAAGCCGTACTCGAGCATGAGCCGGTCGCTGATCCGGTAGGGGAAGCGGGAGCTGCTGATGACGGTGAGCTCGTCGACGGTGGCGCCGGCCTCGGTGAGCCGCCGGGCGACCTCGGTGGCGATCAGCCCGCCCATGCAGTAGCCGATGATGTGGTAGGCGGGCGCGTCCTCCTGGAGCAGCACCTGCGCGTACGATCCGGCCAGCGACTCCACGGCCGCGGCGGGGTCGAGCTCCAGGTAGTGTCCGGCGTCGTTGATCACGAGGCCGAGCAGGGGCCCGCCGGACAGCTCGGGGGTGAGCGCCCGGTAGGGGGTGAGGGTGCCGGTGCCGTCGTGGAGCAGCACCCGCACCGGGCCCTGCCCGCCGGACAGGCGTACGAGCGGGCTGACCTGCGTCCTCGACAGGCCGCGGTCGCGGTCGTCGCGGGCCTGACGCAGGTGGGCGGCGAGCGCGGCGACGGTGGGCTGGTTGACGAGCTGGCGGACGAGGCTGTCCCAGTAGAAGTTGTGCGCTTCCGGCAGTTCCTCGCGTACGCGGCCGGCCAGCCGGGTGACCAGCAGGGAGTCGCCGCCGAGCGCGAAGAAGTCCTGGTCCCTGCCGACCTGCTGGAGGCCGAGGAGTTCGGCCCAGAGCGCGGCGAGCCGCCGTTCGAGGTCGTCGCGCGGCTCCTCGCCCTCGGGTGTGCTCCGGCCGGCCGTACGGGGCAGCAGGGAACGCAGCCCCGCCCGGTCGATCTTGCCGTTGTCCGTGAGCGGCAGCTCGTCGACCACCTGGACGTGGGACGGGATCATGTAGTCGGGCAGCCGTTCGCCGAGGAACGCCCGCAGGTCCGCGAGGTCGATGTGCTCCCGGTCGGCGGGGAAGCGGGCGGCGAACACGCACTGTCCCAGCGACGCGAGCGGGTCGCCGGGGCCCGGCAGGCAGGACATGGTGGTGGCGCCGGCGGCGGCGAGCAGGTCGAGCCACTCCTCGCGGGTGACGAACGTGCGGTCGCGGCCCTGGCGTACGTCGGCGTAGTCGTGCGGGTTCATCAGGAACTCCATCGAGCTCATGATCTGCACGTGCTCGCGGGTGGTCTCGATGAACACCAGCCATCCGCCGGGCGCCAGCAGCTCGCGGAACCTGGCGAGCACGGCGGCGGCGTCGTGCGAGTTGTGCAGCACGTTGGCGCAGAGGATGACGTCGAAGGAGTTGGGCTCGTACCCCTGGGCGCGGTAGCCGGCGTTGATGTCGAACAGGCCGTAGCGCACCCACGGGTGCTCGGCGAAGCGTTCCGCGGCCTGGCCGAGGAAGAACCGCGACAGGTCGGTGAAGAGGTATTCGACGTGGTGCCCGGCGAGCTCGGGGATGAGTTCGGCGCTGGTGCCGCCGACGCCCGCCCCGGCTTCGAGGACGCGCAGCGGCCCGCCCGTGTGCCGCTCGGCGACGCGGCCGATGACGGCGCGCACGATGCGGTTGACGTACCTGCTGAGCACGTTGTCCTTGTAGGCGCCCTCGGCGGTCTCCATCTCGCCCTCGGGGAACAGCAGTTCGCGGGCGTCGAGCTCACCGCGCAGCAGCTCGGGCAGGTGCGTGGTGCTGACGCGCAGGAACCCGATGAGCTCGGCGCCGTAGTCGAGCCCTTCCGTGAGGGTTTCGACGCGGCGCCAGAGCGGTTCGAGCGCGGTGGGGTCGCGCAGGTCGTGGTAGCGCCCGGCGTCGTCGCGGCGGACCCGGCCGCGCTCGTGCAGCGCGGCGAGCCAGCGCCGGACCAGCCGGTGGTGGTCGGGCGCGACCCGGGCGCTCTCCAGGATCTCCGCCAGGTCGTGTCCGGCGTCGCCGGCGAACAGCCCGGCCGTGCGCAGCGCCGCCGCCATCGAGGTGAGCGCGATCTCGTCGAGCGTCTCGGCGACCGCCACCACGCGCTCCAGGTCGACGCCGTCGAGCGCGGCGCGGGCCGCCGCTTCGGCCGCGGCGGCGACGCCGGGCTCGTCGCCGCCGTCCTCCTCCTTCCGTACGGCCTGCGCGAAGCCGACGAGGCGGCGTTCGAGCGCGCGGTCGCCGTCGACGATCACGGTGCCGGCGGCGACGGCCGGGTGCGCCTGCAGCGCGGTCTCCACCTCGGCCAGCTCGATGCGGTGGCCGCGGATCTTGACCTGGGAGTCCTCTCTGCCGAGGAACTCGATGGTGCCGTCGGGCCGGTAGCGGCCCAGGTCGCCGGTGCGGTAGAGGCGTTCGCCCGCGTGCCGGACGAACCGTTCGGCGGTCTTGGCCTCGTCGCCGAGGTAGCCGAGGGCCACGCCCGCGCCGCCGATGTACAGCTCTCCCGGCACCCAGTCGGGGCTGGGCCGCATGCGGGAGTCGAGCACGTGGAAACTCTGGTTGGCCAGCGGCCTGCCGTACGGGACGCTCACCCAGCCGGGCAGCGGGTCGCCGATGGGGTGGTGGATGGACCAGATGGCGGCCTCGGTGGCGCCGCCCAGGCTGATCACGTCGAGGCCGGGCAGGCGGCGGCGGATCTGGCCGGGCAGCGCGACGGGCACCCAGTCGCCGGACACCATGGCCAGCCGCAGCGCGGGCAGCCCGGCCGCTGGTTCGGCGTCCAGGTAGTGCTGGAGCATCTGGAGCTGCGCGGGCACGGAGTTCCACAGGGTGACCTCGTGCCGGGCGGCGAGTTCGGCCCAGTGCGCGGGGTCTCCTCTGCGCGCCGGGTCGGGCAGCACCAGCGCGCCGCCGGTGGCGAGCGGCCCGAAGACGTCGTAGACGGACAGGTCGAAGCCGAGGTTGGCGAGGCCGAGCACGCGGTCGTCCTGGCCGACGCCGAAGCGGGCGTTGATGTCGTCGATGGTGTTGCGGGCGGCCTGGTGGCTGATCATCACGCCTTTGGGCACGCCGGTGCTGCCGGAGGTGTAGATGACGTACGCGAGGTCGCCGGACCGCCGCACGACCTCGGGAGGCGCTGTGGTTTCGGCGGGCAGGGTGTCGACGGCGATCCAGCCGTCCTGCGCGTGCCTCGACTGGGTGAGCACGAGGCGGGCGGAGGCGTCGGCGAGGATGCGGTCGCGCCGGGCGGGCGGCTGGCCGGTGTCGACGGGCAGGTAGGCGCCGCCGGCCATGAGGATGCCGAGCACGGCCACGACCTGCTCGGCGCCCTTGTCCATGACGACGGCGACGATCTGCCCGGGTTCGTGGCCGGCCGCGCGGAGCGTGCGGGCCACGGCCGTCGCGCGGGCGAGCAGTTCGCCGTACGTGAGCGAGCCGCGCGGGGTGACGACGGCGGTGCGGCCGGGTGTGCGGCGGGCCTGGGCCACGACCTCGTCGTGCAGCAGCCCGTCGGGGAGCGGCGCGGCGGTGGCGTTGGCCAGGGCGCGGCAGCGGGCCTGGGCGTCGGGCAGGCCGACGGGCGACGTGGAGGCCCACGTGTCCTCCGCCGACAGGTCGTCGAGGAGCGCGGTGAAGGCGGCGAACATGTCGTCCACGAGCCCGTCGGGGAAGACGCCCGCGCGCACGTCCCAGTTGACGAGCAGCGCGCCGCGGTGCTCCTTGACCTGGCAGTCGATCCACACCTGGGGCGTCTGGCTGATGCCGTACTCGGGGCTGCCGTGCTCGGCCTCGTCCTGGCCGAGGCCGATGGCGCTGGTGAAGACCACCGGCATCAGCGCGGCGTCGCGGCCCCGCCTCCTGGCCAGCTCGCGCATGACCTCGATGCCGCCGCAGCGGCGGTGCTCCATGTCGGCGAAGAGCTGCTCGCCGACGGCGCGGGCACGGTCGGCGAACGGCCGGTCGGGCGTGGTGTCGACGGCGAGCAGGTTGAGCGTCGTGAAGTCGCCCACCACCTGGTCGATCGACGGGTGCAGGGGCGGGCGGTCGAGCAGCGTCAGGTTGAGCGTGAAGGCGGGCCTGCGGCTCCACCGCCCGATGACCTCGGCGTAGGCGGCCAGCACGGCCTGCGAGGGCGTGGTGCCCGCCGCCGACGCCCTGGCGCGCAGCCCGGCCCACCGGTCCGGCTCCACCCGGCTCTCCCAGCGCTGGAACCGCGCCTCCGCCTGCTGGTCGAGCGCGGGCAGCTCGGGCGCCGGAGGCAGGTCGTCGACGCGGGCCCACCAGTAGGCGCGGTCGCGGTCGTACCGGCCGCTCTCGCGCTGGGCGCGCAGGGCCAGCACGCAGTCGCGGAAGCCGACGGGGACGGGCGGCAGGTCGGCGCCCGGGTCCTCGTGCAGGCGGTGCAGCTCGGCCAGCAGCAGCTGGATGCTGACGTAGTCGGCGATGAGCAGGTCGATCGAGGCGTGCAGGAGGGCGCCGCGGTCGGTGAGCGAGATCCGCAACTCGAACAGGGGCCAGCTGCCCGCCGGGTAGAGGGTGTTGGCCATCTCGTCGCGGATGGCGGCCAGCCGTTCCTCCGGGTCGGTGCCCCGCAGGTCACT
This sequence comes from Nonomuraea mesophila, assembly GCF_004352805.1. NCBI lineage: Bacteria > Bacillati > Actinomycetota > Actinomycetes > Streptosporangiales > Streptosporangiaceae > Nonomuraea > Nonomuraea mesophila. The sequence continues at coordinate 1,935 of NZ_SMLD01000061.1, read as the reverse complement.
CACCCGCACCTCGTAGGCGGGCACCTCGGCCAGCACCTGCTGGTGCCCGTCGGGGTGGATGACGGCGCGGAGCATGTCGTGCCGTTCGATCAGCGTGCGCCAGGCCGCCTGGACCCGCCCGGGGTCGAGTTCGGGGAAGGCCACCTCGACGTAGCCGTGGCAGGCGACGCCGCCGTAGCCGAAGGCGTCGTTGCGGCCGAGCAGGTACGCCTGCTGCACGTCGGTGAGGGGGAAGGGGTCGAGGCGGTGTCCCGGGTCGGGGCGCACGGTCTCGGCCTCGGCCTCGCGGCGCAGGTGGGCGAGGATCTGGGGCTTGGCGCCGAGCAGCGCCGCGCGGCGCTCCTCGGTCAGCGCTCCCTTGGGGGCGCGGAAGCGCAGGCCGCCGCCGTCCTCCCACAACCGGATTCCCGCCGCTTCCATGTCGGCGATCAGGTCTCGTACGGTCGGCTCTGGTGCGAGCGGTGCCTGGGTCACAGCACGCCCTCCTCTTCGGTGTCGTCCGTCGTCAGGCCGATCGCCTCGGCGCAGTCCGCGATGGTGGGAGTGGTGAAGAAGCGGCGCAGGGACAGCTCGGCACCGAGCCTGCGGCGCACGGTCTCGGCGAAGCGGGTGGCGAGCAGCGAGTCGCCGCCGAGGGCGAAGAAGCTCTGGCCGCGGCCTGGGGTCGGGATCTCCAGCAGTTCGGCCCACAGGTCGGCGAGCTGCTGCTCCACGCCTGGGCGTGGGGGGTCGTCGCCGTCCTGTGGTGGCTCGGGTTCTGTGGCGAGCGCGGATCTGTCGATCTTGCCGTTGGCGGTCAGGGGCAGCTCGTCCAGCGTGGTGATCGACGGGGGGATGGCGTACGCCGGTAGCCGGTCGGCCAGGAACGAGCGCAACCCGGTCTGGTCCACGTCACCAGGGGTGACGAACGCGGCCAGCCGGCGTTGCCGCCGGTCCCCCACCGCGACCGCCACCGCCCGTCCCACACCGGGGAACGCCTCCAGCGCGGCCTCCACCTCGCCCAGCTCGATGCGGTGCCCACGGATCTTCACCTGATGGTCGGCCCGCCCCAGGAACTCCAACGTCCCGTCCGGCCAGTACCGGCCCAGATCCCCTGTCCGGTACCAGCGCCCACCCGAGTCCTGCACGAACTTGGCCGCCGTGGTCTCCGGATCACCCCGGTAACCGACCGCGACCCCGGCGCCGCCGATCCACAACTCCCCCGCCACCCAGTCCGGACAGTCACGGCCCCGGCCGTCCACCACCCGGTAACACTGGTTACGCAGCGGGAACCCGTACGGGATCGACGTCCAGTGCGCCGGCACCCGATCCACCACCAGCGCGTTCGACCAGATCGCCGCCTCCGTCGCACCCCCCAGCGCCACCAACCGGCACCGCCCACCACTCTGCGCCGCCAATCGCGCCTGAAGATCCAGTCCCACCCAGTCACCCGACACCAGCGCCAGCCGGAGGCGGGAAGGCGTCTTCTCGACCGTCGTGAGCAACATGTCGAGCAGGGTCGGCACCGTGTTCCACACGGTCACGCCGTGCCTCTCGCACAGCCGGGCCCACGCCTGCGCGTCGCGCCGTTCGTCCTCTTCCGGCAGGACGAGGGCGCCGCCGGCCGACAGCAGACCGAAGATGTCGTACACCGACAGGTCGAAGTCCAGCGCCGACACCGCCAGCACCCGATCACCCGCACCGACCCCGAACCGCTCATTCACCTCCACGACCGTGTTCAACGCCGCCCGATGCGAGACCTCCACACCCTTCGGCTCACCCGTCGACCCCGACGTGAAAATCACATACGCCGACATATCCGGATCCACCACCACCGGACCCGAAAGCCGCTCCCCCACCGGCACCTCACTCAGCACATGACCCACACCAGCCCGCGCCACAATCCGCTCCCGCCGCGCCACCGGCTGATCCACCCCCCCCCCGTCTCTTATACAC